>JAYWDA010000100.1:0-2087 GCA_043780105.1 Pseudobdellovibrionaceae bacterium
AATTCCAGTTTATTTAAAAAAACCTGAAAGTGATGCGAACTACGAAAATTGCGCAAGGCTGCTCCTAGAAAATGCAAAACATGTGCGCGTCGCCTTAGCCTCCCACAATGTGCGCACACTGGCTGCAGCCTTTGTGCATGCTGAAAAACTGGGCCTTCCGAAAGAAGCTTTTGAAGTTCAAATGCTTTATGGAATGGCCGATCCGATTAAAAAAGCCATGGTTGAATTAGGTTACAGAGTTCGTGAGTACGCACCCGTGGGTGATCTTATTCCTGGCATGGCTTATCTCGTTCGAAGACTCCTAGAAAATACGTCCAACGAATCTTGGCTCCGCGGAAAATTCGCTGAAGGCCAATCTTCAGCCGCTTTATTAAAAGACCCTGCGACAGGCTTGATTCCAACATCAGCAGAATTAGCAAAAGTTCCAAAAAGATTTTACAACGAACCTTTACTTGATTTTGCTGTCAAAGATGTTCGCGATAAAATGACAAAAGCTTTAAATAAAGTTCGCGCCACTTTCCCTGCGACCGTGCAACCTTATGTTCAAGGCCAATGGCAAAAATCGATGCAAATTTTAGAACGTCCTGATCCTTCGGAAAAATCGCAAATTGTCGCAAAACTACAAATGGCCAATATTGAGCTTGCTGAAAAAGCCATTCAAACAGCTTATAAAGCTTATCCTGTTTGGCGAAAAACTTCGCCCGAATCCAGGGCCCAGCTTCTTGATAAACTAGCCGCTATCATGCAGCGCGACCGTTATGAACTTTGCGCCACCCAAGTTTTTGAAGTGGGAAAACCTTGGGCCGAAGCGGATGGCGATATCGGCGAAGCGATTGATTTTTCTAAGTACTACGCCAAAGCCATGCGAGAATTAGCCATTCCTAAAAAAGTGGGCCACGCCCCTGGCGAAAACAGTCAGTACCAATATCGCCCGCGTGGTGTTTCGCTGGTGATTGCGCCGTGGAATTTTCCATTAGCGATCCTTGCTGGCCAAGTGGCGGCATCCTTAGTCACAGGAAATACCGTTGTGATGAAGCCTGCCGAACAAAGCTCGCTTGTTGCTTTGGGCTTAATAAAGATGATTCAAGAAGCCGGCTTTCCCAATGATGTCGTGCAATTTCTGCCCGGCTACGGTGAAGAGATTGGTGAATACTTAGTCAATCATCCACTGACCGCCATCATTGCCTTCACCGGATCAAAAGCTGTCGGGTTACATATTTTAAAACAGTCCGCCAATGTTCATCTAGGACAACATCATTTAAAGAAATGCATTATTGAAATGGGCGGAAAAAATGCAGTCATCATTGATAATGATGCTGATCTTGATGAAGCCGTTGACGGAGTTTTGTACTCAGCCTTTGGATTTTCAGGACAAAAGTGCTCGGCCGCCAGCCGTTGTATCGTTTTAGCTGACGTTTATGACCGTTTTGTTGATCGCTTGGTTGAGTCCGCAAAAAGTATGATCACAGCCGGCTCCCATGAACCGCAAGCTGCGATGGGACCTGTGATTGATGAAGAAGCTCAGCAAAGAATCTTATCAATGATTACGGAAGCTGAAAAATCCTGCAAACTTTTATACAAGGGCCCGCAACCTTCCCAGGGATTTTTTGTACCTTTAACAATTTTTGGGGACGTTGATCCAAAAAATAAAATCGCTATCGACGAAGTTTTTGGTCCTGTCCTCGCCATCATAAAAGCTAAAGATTTAGATCACGCCATTCAAATTGCAAATTCTGTTGAATACGGACTGACTGGCGGCTTATTTTCAAGAAGCCCTGCTCATATTGCAAAAGCTCGCGAAGAGATGGAATGCGGAAATCTGTATATCAATCGCGGCATCACTGGCGCCATGGTGGATCGCCATCCTTTTGGTGGATTTAAAATGAGCGGCATTGGTTCAAAAACCGGCGGCCCTGACTATCTTCAACATTTTATGGAGCCCGTGGTAGTGACTGAAAATACTTTGCGCCGAGGCTTTGCACCTGTCGAAACAGAGTAGTTTTTATTAGCGAAAGATCTCACTTCGAAGAAGATTATTTTTCTTTGAAAAACCGAACCGCAAGATCAGAGCGCTTGCTACACCAAAT
>JAYWDA010000101.1:0-1618 GCA_043780105.1 Pseudobdellovibrionaceae bacterium
CAAAGTATCTCTTCATTTTTAAAAATCATAAAATTTGTTAAACCATTGGCCCGTCGACTTTGCTCGCACCTGATTCAAAAGTATACGTTGCGGTCAAAGTCGCTGGGTAATTATAAGCGAACAGAATCGTTGGGTAGTTACCGAGAGGCGTGTCCCTGACCAGCAAATTCTGTTAGTTGCAAAGACCATTGACGTCTCACTCTAGGATTGCCTTAATCTGAGAATTTATGAACCGATAACCGATTGATTTGCCTGAATATTTTAGACCATTTCAGCCTGAGACATGGACCCTGTCTTGCACTTACCTAAAGCATCTTAATCATGCAACGGGGGATCGAATGAAAACATCACAACAAGTCTACAACATCATCACAGGCCTCTTCCCTCTTGTTTTATCAGCAGGCTTCCTGATGAGCTGTGGCGCTACTAAGTCGATCCCGGGTTCAACTGAAGAATCTAGCCGCGCACTCATCGCCTCGCCAAAACCTTTGGCTTACTGCAACCAAGCAACCGATGCAGCCCATTCCATGGTTGCTAACGTGGGTGCTTATTTAAATAATACGGGCGGCATTGACCTCAATTATCTTCATGTGAAACTAACGAACGTTCCTGCCACTTTTTCAGATAACACCCATTATTTTTCACTTTTTAAATGGTATGCCGATGCTAGCGGTGTTGCTACGACCTTTAATCAGCCTTTAAGTTTTAAAATCGTTAGCATTCAATCGGGGCAAGAGCTGACTGCAAATATCACAACATTAAGTTGGAATACAGTGGCAACGCTAGCAACAAGCCTTGGCGCTACAACGCCGGCAGCTTTTTTTCAAAAGGTCAGACTGTTGGTTTACATCAATGATCCCTCAGGAACCTATGATGCACTGACTGTTGGTTACCATAAATCTAGCACTGGTGTTGCTGAAAATCGAATCGATGCCTTGATGCCAATTTTCGAAGCGGACCCGAGAACTTATTCGGCGACACATCCAAAAATTCTTTCGAATATGCATCCCTTTTTGTCGGCTAATTATTCAACTTGGACAGATTCAATTTTCACAGCCAAGGCCAGTGAATTTTGTAATCCACTGAATCAGATATAAACCGAATAAATTTACGGTTTCAGCTGTATACTGGCCGGGACGCCAAGAACATAAATAAATTCATAACCTGTGATACGTAAAGGCTTTTGATCCCTTTGTGGAACAAGCAATAAGGCCTTAATATTCCAAGTTTCTACTTGGACATCAACCAACGCCGGCTGATCTTTCAAACTGACCTGCCAACTCATTTCTAAAGTTTCAGAATCTAAATCGGTGCAGGTTTTTGATTTCGTTATTTGCACGGGTTCACCATTCAGTGCAATCCCTTCAGCTTCAAGACTTAAATCAAAACGTTGGTACTGCTGGCAAAGCTCTGCGGGCAAGGTCATTGTGATTTGAGCGTCGCCGTCTGATAGTTTTTTGATTTTAAGCGTACTGATAACTTTTTTCTTAAACTCTTTTATATTTTCTAAACCTAAAGAACCCGAACTAAATTGGGCCGGTTTTCGATTTGATAAGTCTGTTGGTGATAGTAAACAATAAATTCCCACGGTTGCGACAAACGCTGCAATAAAGAAAAT
>JAYWDA010000102.1:0-2201 GCA_043780105.1 Pseudobdellovibrionaceae bacterium
CCTTTAATCAAAGAAATTAGTTTTGCTGGATCGTTTCGAAAAGTTGCGATACCACCCTTTGGACTTTCGTTGGCATCGGTTACAATAACGATTGCCAAAGCAGCGTCGGATCGGAAAAGCGTGCTGTTATCACTTCCCGCAACCTGGCTTCGTTCGATCGCGCGGTAACTGGCCGCAATACCTTGTTCATCACCACTAGCAGTAGGATCAGATCTTTGAATTGTTTGAGCAAAAGCGTCCTTCACCATCAAAAGATCCATCTGCGAAGTGACGATTCGGCCTGTTACGCCGCCACGGAACGGAATTAGGCGGCCATCCCGAAGTTCTTCATCTTTTGATACGTCTGTTGTGACGATTCCCACTTGCCAGTCGAGGCCGTTCAGCTCATCAATAAATGTGTTAAATCGTTGAGCCATATTGGCTTGCTCTGTCGCCATAGAGCCCGAGTTATCGATGACAACTAGAACATCTAGTTTTTTATTTGTCGAATTAGCAACATCGACATCCAATGTTTTCAGAACTAATTTTTTTGTTGGATCAGTTCCTTGGATAGCGGTGGAAGCTTGTTCGGAAGCTTTTAAAGCAATCGCCCCGGGTTGTCCACAGTTTGTAAACCCAACAATTGTTAGTATTGATAAACCTAATAATAAGGTTTGATTCCTAATTTTTCGTCGTCGGTTTTTTATCGCTGTCATATCGACCCCCATCTTAACTTAATACAATTACCGTACCTACTCGGCTAGATGGAGGACCCTCTAAAGGTTTATAAGACTGTATTAGTTGTAGGCGGTGTCCTCTGACTGGGTTCATTAACTTGTTGAAATAACTCTTCAAACCAAGCCACCTGACGAATCACTAGCGTGTCCTAGGTATTGACGTTCGAAATTGAGAATTCGATGTTCAATCTGTTGTATTCTGAGACACAAATGTTATAAATCCCTCATGTCTAGCCGTACCTTTACTGTTTTCACGTTAATTCTTGTCGCTGTTTTTTCCAGATTGATTCCTCATCCCTGGAATTTAACAGCCGTGGGTTCCGTCGCTTTATTTTCGGGTGCTTATCTGAAACCGCGAAGTTTAGCTTTTGCGGTGCCATTGTTGGCTTTTTTGATCACGGATTTGATACTTGGTGTGCACAATACGATGTTATTTACCTATGCGGCAGTGGCACTTTTTTCATTTTTGGGGATTCGGTACCTCCAAAAACCAAAAGCGGCCTCGGTGATGGGAATGTCGTTAGCTTCTAGCTTTATCTTTTTTGGAATTTCAAATTTTGGCGTTTGGATTGTTGGCGGGCTTTACCCTTTAACAATTCAGGGTCTATCGAATTGCTTCTTGATGGCTTTGCCATTTTTTCAAGGACAAATTCTAGGCGATCTTTTGCATTCGGCTCTTTTGTTTGGGGTCTATGCAGTGGTCGCAAAAAAATTTCAATTTCCATCTGATTCTTTGTCAGCGTCCTCATCCGACTGCTAAGACAAGTCCTCTTCGTCAGGGGATTATCTTGAAGGCATCAATTTTAAAAATTATTTTCTTAAGCTTTTTTATTTTGGGCTGCCAAGTACAATCTGAATCTAAAATTTCAAAAAGTACCATCGCGCGGGATTTATCAGCCTACGAAAAAAACTCCTGCACCTTTACTTTTGATCAGGGCCCATTGATCTTAAGACAAGGCGGGCGGCCACAGTACACCACGGTCAGTTTTCAGAAAACCTTTGATCAAGGGCCCCTTTTAGCAATCGTTGGAGCCTCGGCACATCAGATGGTCAGTTATATTAAGCAGTTGGGTGTCGATATTTTCGCCCTTCCTCAGCCAACAAAAGGCTGTCGGAATTTTTCATCTCTGCCAGAACCGCCGGATCAGCTTGGAAGATTTTTTCAGGAAGTCGATCGTTCTATAGGAGGGGGTGCCTTGCTTGGACTATTTCTGTCTGAATCTCGAGCCCTTGAGTACGGTGAACATCGGCCGGTGATTATGATTCGAAACGACGCTGACCGCTGGACGCTAGCGCACGAATTTATTCATTCCCTTTTTGCTCATTATCGAACGCAATTTGAAAAGTTCGATGATCAAGTTTTTGTTGATCGGTGGACGCAAGTTTATTCAGAATCGCAAGTGCAGTTCAAATCTATAAAATCAGATAACCTTTTGCAGGATCCAACAAGGGCCGAGTCCATTTCTGAACAGTGGTTAATCTATG
>JAYWDA010000103.1:0-3372 GCA_043780105.1 Pseudobdellovibrionaceae bacterium
CATGAATGAGCGGTGCGGCTTTTGGATCTAGAGTTGTATTATCAACGACGCTTTCCGCTTCACAAATCACAAAAGGTGTGTCGCTGTCTTTGACGTTTCCTAATTTAACTTTGCCCATGCCGTAAATAAAAACTAGTAAAGTGCCATTGCTGCGCTCTTCAACAATCTGGGTGCTGCCATAACCTGCAATTTCTCGAACAAAATCGACTTTATACCCAGGCACCGTATTTCCTGCGGCCGATGGGTTGTCATTAAACCCAATCGCTACCGGAGTTTTTGTGGCGACAGATTTTCTAAACATTTCAATATAGCGGGGTTCAAAAATATGAAGGGGCTTGGTCGTCTTTGGAAAAAGTGTTACATTCACCATTGGAAATAAATAAACATCCATGCCCTTTGACTCCTTCTAGAATTATAGGTGGATGATGGAAAACTCACAAACAATCATCTTTTTTGACGGACTCTGTCATCTTTGCAATTACTTTGTCGATCTTTTGATTCGCAAAGATTCGAAGCGAAGACTTTGCTTTGCTCCCCTGCAGGGTTTGACCGCAGAAAAATATCTTAGTCTTAAGGATCGATCAGACCTAGCTTCAGTTGTCGTTTTACATCAAGGAAAATTATATTATCGATCGGAAGCTGTGATCTTAGCATTGCTGCAGCTAGGGGGACTTTTTAAACTGGTGAGTCCTTTAACCTTACTCCCGAAGTCCTTGTTAGATTTCCTTTATCTAAAAATTGCTAGATATCGAAAGACTGTGTTTGGAGCACGACAGACGTGCCGGTTACCAACACCAGAAGAGCAAGAATTTCTTTTACCCTAATAATTGCGACTGGACCTTTGGGTGGGTTGGCTTTGATCCGGCAATGGATTTTCTGATATTATAACCAGATGATCGACACGGGGAATTCGTATTTTATCATCATGTTGGGCGGCGTCGCTTTGTTTCTTTATGGCATGACGACAGCAAGCCAAGCTCTTGAAAGATTAATGGCTAACCGAATTTCCAATCTGATGAGTCGCATGGCTCAACATCGCATCACTGCTATTGGTGTCGGCGTCCTACTTACTGCACTTTTACAAAGTTCGGGAGCGGTGACTTCGATGCTTGTGGGACTTGGCTCGGCTGGCGTTGTTACTTTGAAGCAAGTGATGGGCGTGATCATTGGAACAGCCATTGGATCCACTTTAACAGTGCAGTTGATCTCACTTGATATTGGTCAGTACTCCCTGCCACTTTTTTCGATCGCATTTTTTGTTTATTTTCAAACGAAGAAAAATCAAATTAAAAATTTCTGCCTGGTGATCATGGGTTTTGCTTTGTTGTTTTTGGGACTAAAAATGATTTCGATCAGCTCGCATCATTTTGTTGAAAATCCCCTTCTCCAAGAATTTTTTCAAAGCTTACGGGAAAATCCCTTTTACTCATTTTTAGTTTCAACTATTTTTTGCGCACTTATTCATTCCAGTGCAGCCACCATCGGTATTGCGATGAGCTTAGCTAGCGTGAACGCAATTAGTATTTACGATGCCATGATCTGGGTTTATGGAGCCAATGTCGGAACAACTTTTACTGCGATCTTAGCCGCCATGGGAAGTAATTATGTTGGGCGCCAAGTGGCCTGGGCTCATTTCTTTTATAAAATATTAAGCGTCGCTATATTTTACTTCTTCACTTGGCCCTTTATTGAACTGCTCAAACATTTTGATGACTCGGCCGCTCGAATCATTGCTAACGGTCACTTAGTTTTTAATGTGATGTCGGCGATATTATTTTATCCTTTTATTGAAAAAGGGGCTGTGTTGATTGAAAAATTAATTCCACAAAGTGCTCAAGAAAGATTCGGTGCTGAATTTTTAGGGCAAAATAATTATCAAAGTTCAGCCTTAGCGATTTCCTATGCGAACCGGGAAATTATGCGTTTAGCTGATATGGTTTTAGGCATGGTGACAGATTCGATCCGACTTTTTGAAGTGGCTGATACGACTTTGCTTGAATCCATTAAAGAGCGCGATAACAAAGTCGACTTTTTGTACCGCGAAACAAAAATGTTTTTACTAGATCACGTTAATAAATCAGGCCAAAAAGTTCAGCAAAGCATAATGAATATGATTATGTTTTTAAGCGATCTTGAGCGCGCGGCGGACGCTATCGATATCAATATCGTGGCTCTTGCGATCAAAAAATATGCTTTAAAATTGGAATTTTCCCCCGAAGATTGGGAAGAAGTGAAAATCATGCATGGCCATGTTGTGAAAGTGGCGTCCATGGCTGTAAATTCTTATCAGACAAAAGAGCTGAGTGATGAAGCCATTAAATTAAAGCGTGAACTGACAAAAATCGAAATTACTTTCCGAGAAAATCATATCAGCCGGCTGAATCGCGGCATCAGGGACTCGATCAACACAAGTTCGATTCATTTGGATTTACTGAGCGAATATCGTCGTATTGTCAGCCTACTTTGCAATCACGCTTATAACGGCGACAAGGGCCAAATGCAGTAGTTTAAAACCTTAAAGCGGCCGCACTTTTTTTGTCGCGGTTTCTATATCTGTAAATTCTTTTTGCCATAAATTCATAAGATCAAGCGCTACCGTTTTTGAATCTAATTTTAACTCTTCAAGGCTTGTAGTTTTCACGGGCGTTCCCAAGGTCGAAATATTCATCGCAAAATGAACCTGAGTTGAAACAGCCGACCGGCTGGCGATACTGATACTTAACTTTTTATCCTGCCAAAAAATATCATCACCTTGACGAAGTAACTGTTCTTGATCCAAAACTTTTTTGGCAGATTCTTGTAAATAATCCCGAGCGATGCTGGCAAACAGTCTCTGCGAAGTGACTCCGACAAAAAGACTGGTGTGAAAAATCTCGATAATAAAATGGAGCATCTTTGAGCCTTTGATCTCTGATTGTTCGACCAAATCTTCGCCGTCTATCATATTTTCAAAGGGAATATCACAAGAACCTATCCAAGAAATAATTGAGTCGCCAAGAACTTTATGATTTAAGTAAGCATATAAAGGTTGCAACTGCGAACCATCGTAGGACATTTGTTTAGGGATAAAATGACTTTTCATAGGCCCTCTTTTAATGAATTAATGAAAATATTTTTGTGGATCAAGGCCCGCCCGTTCCATAGCATTTTTAGATCTCAAGCAGGACTCACACTGACCGCACCACTGAGCGCCTGCAAAATAACAGGGCCAAATTTTTTCTAAAGGCATTTGAAGCTTCATCGCCCGTTGAACAATCTCTGTTTTATTTAAAGCCGAAGTAAAACACTTCACTTTGATTTTGTTCGCTGTCGAAAAGCTTAAGGAATGATCCAGAGCCTTCATATAATCTTCCGTATTATCCGGGAAAGTGG
>JAYWDA010000104.1:0-1965 GCA_043780105.1 Pseudobdellovibrionaceae bacterium
TTTCCAATTTTGATGTCTTTGGTATTTATTTCGACGTGACCGTGATAGCTTTGAAAGCCTTTAAATTTCATTTGCGTTTCTAATTGAACCTGGCCCGAAAGATGGGGAAAGGTTGAAGATAAAAAGTTTTTAAGTTTCTCACTTAAAGGATGAAGGTCAGAAGAAATTTTAACTTTTAATTCCCCCGCGGGTTCGATTAAAAGCTGGGAAGGATTACGAACCGTGCTTGTAAGATTGATTGTTTGTCCAACAGCCATCAACTGCCCTTGAATCGTTAACTGACTTCGTTCTAGGACAGTGGAAGATTCCAGGCTGACTGAAGCGGGCTCAGCAAATCTTTGGGAAGCTAGCAAAACAGTTGGTGAGTAAAGTCGCAGTGTCAGGCGTTTCCAATTATTAGAAAGTAAAACATCAAGGGGAGAAAGGGTGGCTTCGAAATCCCATTTTTTTGAGAACACAGTGATGTGAGATTTTTTGATGCCAATTTTTGAAATTGGAATTTTCTCACTCCATTTGAAAATTTCTGCAATCGGCAAGGCTTGAGGTCCGGCATTTTCATGCGGAAAGGCATCCACATCGACCTTTAAAGTTAATTCATCAAGAACAACTGCGGCCAGGCGAATCTGGCCTAACAGCAGCTCAACAGGATCTAACCTTAGCTGTACCTGTCCGACTTTGATATCTTGCAACGGAATTTTAGAACCCGGCAAGGGAACAATTTTAACTTCATCTAAGAAAATTGAGAGTCGCAGTAAAGTCATATGGGTTTCGCCAACAGAAAGTTCAACGTGCGCTTCTTTACGCAAAACATCTTTTGCGTAAGAAATAGCCCAGTCAGTGACTTTAGGAAAGATCACTAAGTCGACAATAAGGCCCAAAATAAAAATTAATATAACGGGTGTTAGCAGAATAAAAAACACTCGCCTCATCGATCTCTCCACTGGCTGAGCAAAGTCAGTCCCAATCGATAACCTGGCCGCGCCGTGAGTAAACTTTCCATCACTTCAAGAGCGGATTGTTTTTGACCTAAGCCCCACATGGCTTGCGCGCGTAAGTAAGCGGTGGCAAAAAATGTTTCTGGATCGACTGAAAAGTGGATTTCGACCTGAGCCAGCTGACCAAGAAGATCTAAGTAGCGTCGACTTTGTAGCAGGACTTCAAGCCGGAACCAAATATGTTTTTTTTGATCGGGCTCTAAATCTAAAATTTTTAAACTGGTTTCAAACAGTCCGATCATATAAGCTGCGATGGCTAGCTCATAAACAACTTCTGGTGTTCGTGCGGCGGCCTCGAGCAAGCAGTGACTCCAGGACTCGGCGGCTTTTTCCATTTCGGGATTGTTTTTTTCATCGTCCCAAATAATGGATCGCCGTAACGGAGCATGCTTGGCAATAATTTCCAAAGCTCCTCGTGCTTGTAAATCAGAACTTTTTGAGAGCAAGTCAGAATCATGGGGATACATACGAATCAAACGCCGAAGAAGAGCTTTCTCTCGTTCAAAAAGTTGCCGGTCATGAAGGGTTGAAAGCTCAGCTTCCAATTCTTCCCGGCGTTTTCGCAGATTCAAAATGAGGTGCTGCCGACGCCGCTCGCGCTTATCAACCATTGGGGGATAGAATTGATCTAGAGAAGGACTTCGACAGGCTTGCGTAAAGCCCTTTGTTTCAGAGATGGCTTCCCATAAAATTTCGGCAAGCTCGATCGTCAGAATCGGCTCAAGAGCTTTTAAAAAATAAGGCCATGGAATGATAAAATCTTTTTTATCCCAATGTTTAAAGACAAACTTAACTAAAGCAGCGTAGGCCTTACCTTGAATTAAAAATTGGCAAAGCGTGATCACATCCGCTGACGTAAATCCGTCCGGAGTGTTTTCGACATATTGAATAATATTTTCGGTCGCTTGATCTGTGGGCTCTTCTTTTAGCAAAAAGCTTTTAATCTCAAGCTCAAGATTGATGGACAAAA
>JAYWDA010000105.1:0-2304 GCA_043780105.1 Pseudobdellovibrionaceae bacterium
GAAGAACTGCAAGTCTTAAAAGAATTCCACGAAGCCCTTGCGGCCCACGCACCCGTTGCTTGGCAACCAGCCATTGGAACTTTTTCTGATTGGACCGAGCGATTTAAACAGAGTTACCAGCAAAGGGCGGCGAAAGAAATGTTGCTATTAAGTGGCGCTTTCCCAGAGCTCGTTGATCATTTAGAAAAAACTTCTGAAGCAAAAAATTTATCGCAGACGCTGCTTCAAATAGCAAAGGCCGGAAACGAAGAAATCTTACAAACTTGGATCAAACCCTTAACCTTTGAAAGTGGCACTTATAGCCTTCCGAGAATATTAGAAACCTTAGCCAAAACAAACTTGAATGAAAGCGACCTTGCGCAGGCGCTACAATTAGAAATCGCCGACACCACATTACGAAGTCAGCTGGCAAAAGCTTATGTCAAATATTACAAAAAAATGAATACTTTATCTTTAAATCAAGGAATTAAAATTGAACATGCGCAAGCCTACCGGTTGGAAGCTGTCAAAATTCGCAATCAAAAAATGACTGATCTTTTTCGAACACCCAAGTTACAAAAGCAGCTAAACTCAGTGGTTGAAAACTATACGAAAAATGGCGACCCAGCCGTCATCCGTCGCTTTATCGAACAAAAAGTAAATGCCTCACGCCGAAATTTTAAAGATGCAGCCCCCTTCACTGTCGTCAGCCAACAAACGTTGAACGAAAACACTGGGCGCATGACCCGCAAAGTCTACGATGCCAAATTAGGACGCTTCACTAAAGTCACAAGCCTCGAAGTCACGCCGTTAGAAACATCTTTGCGCCAGGAAACAAACGCCCACCGCGGTTTGCGCTGCGAAGGTGTGCTGTTAGCGATTTAAAAATCATCAACGTCTTGATTTATCTGCATGCCAATAATAAGTTAACGTATCACTTGAAAAGGTGACGTCGGCGTGTGGCGCAGCCTGGTAGCGCACTTGCTTGGGGTGCAAGGGGTCGCAGATTCAAATTCTGTCACGCCGACCAATTCAAATCCTTGAATTTACATGTACTCACAACCTAGTGGGCGACACTGGAAAGAGTTCTGATAACAGCTTTCATTGGCTCTTGACTGAGCTTTACGAGACGACGAACCACTGATCCCACGATAAAGTTGACCATTAAAACCCTCTGCATAGCAGGCAATATTAGAGTTGTCTCGACCGCCATCATAGGGATAGCGCCCATCGTAGGATCGATCCCACGCGTAGTTATCATTTCGAAGAATTGCATCTGCAATACCTCCAATTAAACGACGAACAATATTGTTATCCCTGCGACTTCGCCGCCGATCCATTTGTGCATCAAAGCCAGGTGCCGTGAGGGGCTGAACCTGAGTTACAGTTGCCTGATCTGAGGTTACGTTTGTATTAGCGGGCGTCTCAGCCCAACAAAAAACACTGGAAAAAATAATACCTGCAGTCAGGACTAAATTTCTAATTTTCATAACGACTCCTTTTTGTGAGGCTGCTTAAGTTTATGGAAATGCAGCCTTGAAACCAGGTTGCAACTCACAAGCCAGACACTATTGGGACTTTAAATCTCGATAATTAAGAATTTGTTTTGTATGACAGTGGATTATTCGCACATGAGGGGCAGTTCAGAACTAGCGGAACAACTGCCGAACGCGACGAATATCGCCAGCTAAATTTGCAAGGCGGTCAGAATAAGTTTCAAGCTTATGGAAAACTTGTGAATAATCTTTTTCTTTACGAACAAAGTTTTTAAGTTCCTTCAACGCATTTCGTGCGCCTTCAATCGAAAAACGATCGCGGTGCAAAAGCTTGCGGATCAAAAAAGCATTTTCAACATCTTTACGCGTGTACATACGCTGATTGTTGGAAGCTTTTTTTGGTTTTAAAATTTCAAATTCACTTTCCCAATAGCGAAGCACGTACTGCTTAATGCCAAGCAGCTCAGCCACATCGCCAATTTTAAAACCCATTTTATCGGGAATTGTATTGATCTCTTCTAGTAACTTATCATCACATAAAGCCGCTGGAAGACTTAACGGCTGACTTGCCGTCACCGGCGCTTCAACACTTTCAATAAAATTAAGATCGTTCAAAGACAGTTCAGATTCAGTCATCACGTCATTACTTTCGGTCTTCGTAGTCACTGTCATCATCATCCTCATCATCTTTTAGATGTGCATACTCTTCGCCGTTCAACATGGCTTTTAACACCTGTGACGGTCTAAAGGTCAAAACACTGCGAGCTGAAATTTTAATCTGCTCACCGGTTTGTGGGTTTCTTCCGACACGCTCATTTTTTTCACGCAC
>JAYWDA010000106.1:0-5681 GCA_043780105.1 Pseudobdellovibrionaceae bacterium
CAAAATCATGCAGAAAGTGGGCTACTTAAATCACAGGTTTGCCTTGAGTTGGAAGTATGACCTCAAATCTAATTAACCCCCCATCCCCACAAATTCCAGCAAGAGCGCTAAGAGTGTCGCAAAGTTGCACACTCTCTGAATTTTTTTCCTGAAGGGCCGTCTCTTCCCGATTTTAGCTTGTCCTGTGGCGGCCTTAATTTTGCTTTATTCGGTGGTAGGAAAAGGGGTCCCATATGATTCAATCTCGCAGCCAACTTGTTTCTGTTCATATTTTAGGTTTATTGATGGTGTTTGGAGTGAAAGCTTTCGGTCAAACTTCACAGGAGTTGACTTGTAAGGCTCAAGCTAAGGAAGTGGCCCTGCAAACTTATCAGGGATGTGTCACGGAAGCTCGTAAAGGGCAAATGGACTCGATCCGAAAAGAGTATTCCGCAAAACTTACGGAGCTAAAAGAGCACTACAATAAAGAGCTTAAAAAAGCTGCAGGTAAAGAGGCCGGCAAAGAAGCGGCTAAAGAAACTAACGAAGAATCCAATTCAACAGAAGAAGGATCGATCCAGTTAAAGCCCTCTAAAAAGGCCGCAAAAACTTCGATGAATATGAAGATGGAAAAGGGCACCAAAGGTCTTGCTCGCATGCTTCCTAAAAAGCAATCCAAGACAGTGGCAGCTATGCCTGTTAACACGGTCAGCGACGACGTGAAGGTCGTTCCAGCTGAGGAAACGACCAGCATCGAAACCGCTGCCTCACAAATGGACACTGAAAACGGTCAAGGTGCCGAGTAAGCTTTAAGTTCTTGTTATCTAAGGTCATTTAGCTTAAGATAGAGCTTCCTTCTGGAGGCTCTATGGGCGAATTTAGCATCACACATCTTGTTTTAATTGCCGTCATCTTTCTTGTATTTTTTGGACCAAGCCGTCTTCCACAACTTGGACAGTCGTTAGGTAAAGCCATTCGTGGATTTAAACAAGGCCTCAGCGAACTTGAAGTTGAAGCCAAAGATGTTCCTAAGGATTCCAAATCTGCTGATCAGTTGGCTCACGAAAACCAGCAAGCGGCTGCAGAAAAAGCTCGCGCTGAGAAAAAAGACTTCACGTCATAAACCTGGCTTAAATTATTGAGGCAGAATTCGATCGGTGATCACACTGTCGACACCCCAACTTAAAAGCTCCTGCGCCCGCTGATTGTCATTCACCGTCCAAACAGCCACGGGAACACCGCCCGCCTTTAAGAACTGCACAAACCTACGATTCAAAAGCCCCTGCGGCCAGTTAACCATATGAGGCTGAGCCACCCAGCTGCCCGCAAGCCTTAAATAGCTAAGGCTTGCAACCCAATCTTGCTCAATCAGAAGGGCGCGTGGAATTTCTGAAAGATCTTTGGCAAAGGGAATTAACGAAAATGGATTAAACGACGACACCATAACGTCATCTGATTTCTTGCAAGTCTTTATAACCTGGATAATTTTTTGTTCAAGATGAAGATGAAAACTGTCGTCATTTTTAATTTCAATATTAATTTTTCCGGGACGATTCTTGGTTTTTAAAACTTGTTCAAGAGTTGGAAAGTCATACTCTTCTAATTCGCGAGCCGTCATCGACGAGACTTTTTTATCAACCCCCACTAAGCGAGACAATGTTTGATCGTGGGCCAAAACGGGAATTCCATCAGCACTTAAGCGCACATCAATTTCAGCCATTTCAAATTTTTTCACTTTCGCAGCCTGTAGGGATGCCAACGTATTTTCTCTAGCGCCCTCTTGACAGTGACCACGATGAGCTTGCCAGCGCGGAAGCCAATCTTTTTTTTGCGGCCAATGTTGAAAACGAAAAAATTTTAAAAATATTTCATTCATAAATTGGTTCATGGCTGAACCTCTAACTTTGGCTCGTCACGATGTCCTAGTAAATTCCATTTTTGTTGACGATCTTTATTGCCAAGAAAAACTTTGCCACTTAAAAAGCCTTGCGAATCCCATTGCCCCTCAGAAGAAATTTTTAGGGCCTTTTCGCCCAGCTGGGCGCTGAGGCCTTTCCAATTAAAACGTTGATCCGACGGTATTTCAAACTGGCCACTGAATTGTTTAAATAAAACTGAGGTTTCACTTGTTTTTGTCAATTGAGAGATGAGATCAAATGCCTTTGACGGCGCCTGCACTTTGATACTTTGAGCCGCAACCTGCATTTGTAAAACCTCATTTTTTAAAGAAAATTGCGAATTCAGTTTTTCAAAAGAAAGTTCATCAATCGATAATTCTGCGCTTCGAACATAGCCCCCAAGGGAATTCAAGCGTCCGTCTTGCCACTGCATCTGCAGCTGCGATTTAAAGGTGGCCTTTTGATCCCGGCCCGTCATAAGCTGTTGAACAGGCCCTGCCAATTGAAAATTTTCAGACTTAATTTGTAAATCAATTTTCTTCAAATCTCGATCTGCCGTCGCTTTAACCTCGCCGTCAAATTGACCTTGTTCTAAAACGATATCTTTAGTGCTCAGTTCCCACTTATTTTTTTGAAGCTTTAATTCTGCATCAAAAGAAGTTAGTTTTTGTATTTGCCTTTTTCCTCGATTTGAAAAAATAAATTCTAAGCCTGAATGGCGCCCACTCAGGGACATTTCTTGATCGCTCTTAAGAACTAGACGTCCATTAAACTCGCCCAGCTCTCCTAAAAAATTCGGGCGCCGAGGCTGCTTTAAAAATTCTAAAAATCGATCGGCTTTTAAGTTTTTCAATCGGACTTGCACGGGTTTAAATAAAAATGGCTTTAAACTTTTAGCCTGAAATTCTTCAACTTCAATTTCTCCCAAATCGCCTTCAACGCGAACATCATTGAGGAATAGTGGAATGTTCTGCCAATCTTTGGCAAAGCCCTCGCTGTGGCTTTTCATTGTGACCCAAAGTTTTCTTCCGTCCAGGTCTTCCCGCAACCAGCCGTATTTTTTTAAAGCTTCAATCACCGGGACCGCAGGAATATGGCTTAGCTCAGCGCTGGCTTTTAAGGCAGTATCACTTAAATTATAATCTGCGTTGAGCGCGTAATTTCCCTCGCGCCAGTTTCCAGAAAAATGCGCTGATATCTGATGCTCAGGAAACTCTTTGTACTCAAGCCAAACTTGCCCCGTCGAATTAATTAATTCCGTCGTGGCCTTTAACAGCACTGTTTTTGGTTGATGCGATTTGACCTGCAAGGAAAGGTCGATCATCTCGATCGCATTTTCCGACGAGGGATCGTACTGAATACGTAATTGGTCGATTTCTAATCGATCCAAAGTTGGATTTACACTGAGGTCCATATCTTTTCGGCGCCTTAAAAGAGTGATGGCCTCTGGTTTTGGAATATTTTTTTCGGCGATCTCGGGGCTTGCCAAGCAAGGGGCATATTTCGAACGAAGCTTAATGTCGACTTCAGTAGCCATGATTTTTTTAAAGGGTTGATGCTCAAACATCATACCCATCAATGAAAATGGTAAAATGATTTCTTTGGCCGCAAGCCTTGGCTGCATCCAACAACTTAAATTTGAAGTCATCTCGACATTGTGAACCACCACGGCTAAACGAGGAAGCCCTCGGTGGGATAGACTGACTTCGGCAGATTCAAAATGCACATCGATATTTTTGTGAATTCGCTGGGCAGCTTCTGTCACGAAAGCTTGGATTCTTTGAGGTGCTGTCAGTCCTCGAAATAAAAGGCCTAGAAGAAGCGCCACAAAAAAACCGCTAAAAAAAATCATGCGGCCGGATTGATCGGCCACTAAATTTTGGTCGTATCTGTTTTTCACTATTTTTTGATGAGGCTTCATGCCCTTATTCTGGCAAGAGCAAAGCCTTTGGGCTACTTAAATTCAAAGGCTAAAATTTCGTAATCTTTATCGCCCTTAGGACTTTGAACAGTGATGGTATCGCCTTTTTTCTTACCAATCATGGCGCGGGCAATAGGTGACATCACAGAGATTCGGCCTTGCTTAACATCGGCCTCATCGCCACCAACAATTTGATATTGGCTTTCTTCATCATTTTCAAGGTCTTGAATTTTCACATGCGCCCCGAAAACGACGCGTTCTGATTTGATGGTGCTAGGATCGATAGCTTCAGACGAAGCCAGCTTCCCTTGGATATCGGCGATACGGCCTTCGATCATTCCCTGGCGCTCTTTAGCAGCGTCATACTCGGCATTTTCGCTGATATCACCATGGGCACGGGCTTCTTCAATGGCTTTAATAATCGCAGGGCGCTCAACCATCATTAACTTCTTCAGCTCAGCCTCAAGGAGGCCTTTACCGCGAAGAGTCATCGGAATTTTCTCAATTACATTGTCGCTGGCCATACAAAAAATCCTTTATTTTCAGCCCTTTGACCCAGTTTAAGAGCCTTTTCAAGAGGCAAAACCCGGGGACCGATTCGAAGCGTAGAAACTTATCCAAAAAGGTCTGGCCTAGCAAGAACTTTATGCGGCGCAGGTTTAGCGTCTAGGTCCATGATGCATAAACTACCGCTGAAGACCGCTTAACAGTATCCTAAAGCACTGCAACCTTGAGGAGTTTTTTGGATCCACTGATTAAGCTTATAAAGCAGTCCGATCGAATACTTTTAACGACGCATCGCCAATGCGACGGCGATGGCTTAGGGGCTGAGCTTGCGGTTTATCATACCTTAAAAAAAATGGGCAAAAAAGCGTGGGTTGTGAATGTCGATTCGACGCCTCGAAAGTATCGATTTTTAAATCCCGACAAACATATTAAATACTTTGATGCCGATCCATCGACGGATTTGAACTGCGATTTGGCGCTTATTTTTGACACCAATGATGAGCGCTTGGTCGAACCGCTTTACAGTCATATTAAAAAAAATGCTAAAACCATCGCCTTTATTGATCATCATCCGGTTTTAAAAAAAGGACCCCAGCCGTCGGCTTCTTCATATATTGATATGGCTGCGGCAAGCACGGGCGAAATTGCCTATAATATGATTAAACAATTAAGTGTTGATATGGATCAAGAAATTGCGACTTGTCTGTACACAAGTATTGCTTTTGACACTCAACTTTTTCGTTTTGTGCGCGATACCGCAAGGTCCCATGAGATTGCTGCTGACATTATAAAATATAAAGTTCCAGTCACTGAAGTCCATCGTTATCTATTTGGTAATCAGACAGTCAATAAAATGGCCTTCTTAGCCAAAGCCTTGGGTCAAATTGAGTATCACTTCGAAGGTCGCTTAGCTGTCATTCGCTTGCGGGATGCGGACTTATTTCATTATAATTTAGAGCCCGATGAGTCGCGAGATGTCATCGACATGGTGATGAATATTGAAACTTTGGAAGCAGCCATCCTCTTTCGCGAAGAAGGAACCAACGAATTTAAAATGAGCCTTCGGAGCAAAGGTTCGATTGAAGTTCTGACGGTTGCAGAATCCTTCGGAGGTGGCGGACATATGTATGCGGCAGGGGCCTTTATTCGAGGGCCTTATGAAACCCTTAAAGATGAAGTCGTTGATCAAATGATCAAGAAACTTCAGAATTCGTTTGATGCAAAAAAAGAAAAAAAGTGAAATCATCTGTCGTTGCAATAATATCTCGCGCGCAACCATTGAGGACGCGATTAAAAACGGCTGCACCACTTTAAATGATATTTTTGACGACACCACGGCAGGCATTGGCCCTTGTGGTGGCAGCTGCCGGCGAAAA
>JAYWDA010000107.1:0-4723 GCA_043780105.1 Pseudobdellovibrionaceae bacterium
CGAGCAAATGAATCGCTTTTTAAACGTATTTTCAGGATTTTTAGCGGCCTTAGCTGTGGTCTCTTTAGCCGTTGGAGGAATTGGCATAACAAATATGATGCTTGTCAGTATCTCTGAAAGATTCCGAGAGATTGGGCTTCGAAAAGCTTTGGGCGCAACAGATCTAAGCTTACGGTGGCAACTGTTGATGGAATCGGTCTTGCTTTGTGTCCTTGCCGGCCTGGTTGGAATTATAACGGGCTTCACCTTTTATGAAGCGATTATTTGGGGTGCCACAAAATTAATTCCCAAATTAGTTTTCGAGTGGATTTTTATTCCTTGGGCCTTTGCGTTTTCTTCGATCTCTATTATCGGCGTCGGAATCCTAAGTGGCGTGATCCCCGCCCTTCGTGCTGAAAAGCTCTCTTCCATGGAGGCCCTTCGCTATGAATAAATTTTGTTCACGTTTCACCTCGATCCTTTTTTTAGGTCTCACTTTACACAGTTGCACTTATCTTCGGGCAAAAATCGCAGCCTTCAGACTTCCTCCACCAACACTTCAGATCAGCTCAATTTCTCCAACGGTATCATCAACGGCCGCAGGCTCTGACCTAACTATCTACGGGACGCTTTTTAAAAATGGAATTCGTGTAGTGATTGGGAAGAACAACTGCGATGCAGTTCATATCATTTCAGACACCGAATTAAATTGCCGCATTCCAAAAAATTCCGCTTCGACTGTGGGAATTTCAGTCACTCATCCAAACGGCGAAACAGTCACAATGGCCGATGCCTTCGTTTATGCAGACAAGTTGGCGGCTCCGGTGATGAGTAAAGTGAATCCTACAGAAGGATCCATCAATGGCTCGACGATCCTAACAATAACAGGCGCTTATTTTCGAAAAGGCGATCAGATCAAAATTGGTTTAAAGTCATGTTTATCCATAAAGGTGATTTCTGCAGGAACCATTGTTTGCGAAACACCGCCGGCAAGTTCTGGTAAGGCCAACATCACACTTCAAGATTCCGACGGGATCACAACCACGTTAAATTCTGTTTATACTTATACGTCTCCTGAAACCTACAGTGCTTTAAAAGCGGATGTTTTCACTAATAAATGCAGCAGCTGTCACGGAAATTCTGGCGGATTTTCAACCCAAATTTATTCGCAAATTTTTTCTAAGGTTTTGCCTGGAAATCCGAATGGAAGCTTACTCTATCAACAAGTCGCAAGTGGTCTTATGCCTAGGGGTGGGCCTTTGCTTTTGCCGTCAGAAAAACAAAAAATATTTGATTGGATTCTAGACGGCGCTAAAGATAATTAGTTTGAGCTTGCGATTTTTTTATTAGCTAAGGGCAAATATTTCTTCTGCCATTCCGCCGCGGAATAAATTGCCGCACAATAGTTATTATTTATTTTTTCGCCGTCTACTTTCCTAAAAACCTGCGGACGATCTTGAAATTTGGACATGTTTTGCTTTTTATAAATTTGTGTTTGAAATAGTAAAATATCACTTAAGTCCCGTGTTCTATTTTTAAAATGATCTTGAAATAAAATGGCTTCCGTTGCGACTTTTAAAATTTTATTCCAGACTGTTCTTTCGTAGCTGGGAACTCGGTCGCCCTTTTTACGGGCCGACGATCCCCAAAAAATTTGATCACTCGACGGTGGGCATAAAGCCTGCGAGACTCCACTTTGGTTAAAAACGCCTTTTTTAAGATACATATCCCAAGGATTGAATTTTCTTGATGACGTTAAGACCCCCATCAAAGGCGTTTCATCATCGCGGTGTTTAAGGTCAAAATGTCGACTTTCATCTGAAAATTCTGAAGGGGATTTTTTTTCGCTGCGATAGTTTTCGTCAAAATCGGCACGGTTCACAACAACGCGAGCGACGATATCTAAATATTTGGGGTGATTATGCCCACACATAGCCATCTCGGCATACATCGTCCGTGCCAGCATATCAATTTCTATCAATTGATTATTTGTAACAATTGTTTTTCCACCTTCAACAAGGCCCGACTGCTTTTTTATGCTTGGCAAAATGGCTTGATCATAGATCGGTCGCTCGGCGGTCCAATCATTTTTAGGCTTGGTCAGCGGAAGCGCATCAGCGATCACACACTGCCCGACTTTGGATGAAATTTTATCTGCGATTTTATCAATTTCACTCTGATGAGCCTCATTGGCTTTATCCAAAATATCGTGACCCGATTTTTCAGGCCCTGGCGATTTATCATCACAAACTGGATTTTCTTTTTTTGGTTTTAATTTAGGTTTTGGTTTGGGTTTAGGAATATTAAGGTAAGATCCCTCAATCCATCCTTCGACATCTTTAACTTTTCCGTCTCTTTCGTAGGAAGCTTTAATTTTGAACCATTCACCTTTTATTCCGTCAACATGGCTAGTGATTGGTTTTCCGGATTTATCCAACACTAATTCTACCTTCGAATTTTTATCTGGCCAGGCAATAGGATCATGTTCAGGATCACAGCCATTATCGGCTTTGCAGGAATAGTAATCAAAGCCAGGCAAAGCATAGACCGTCGTTCGCTCTTGTTTTTCAAGATCAAAAGTGACTTTATCGGCTCGGGCTTGAGCTGAAAAAAAGACCAGACTTAAGGTTAAGAGGAACTTTATTTTAGAGCTTACCATGCTAATTTCTTTATCGGTTCTTTCATCAAAAGAGCGATCCGTCCAACGTCGAGCTTTTATAGAATTCTCTTATTCCCGCGCGTGGGGATATGTCACCATAGCTGTTAAATTGTCTTTCTTTGAGACGCGACAAAAACTAGGATTTTAAATTGCTCTATTCCCTGATGTTTTTTTCTTTTTTTAGATTTGCAGCAGCTCAAACTTTCGATTTTTACGAGGCCCAATCCCTTAAGAAGGTTCCTACAGTTGTGTATGTCCATGGTGGAGCCTGGATCAGTGGAAACAAAGAACAGTATAAAAAGATGGCCCAGGCTTTAACTCAAAAAAATCTTTGCGTGGCGGTCATGGATTACCATTTAGCGCCAGCTGGTCAACACCCAAAACCCATTGAAGATTTGCAAACTGTGATTTCAAAAATTAAAAAAGTAAAATCGTCCAAATGCGATGTTAAGAAAATATTTTTGGTTGGACATTCCGCCGGTGCTCATACGATTGCGTTTTGGAGCACCCGATTTCAGGATCCTTCAGTGAAGGGCCTTATAGGTATTGAAGGAATTTACGATCTCCCTCACCTCTCGCGGATTTGGCCTAGCTACAAGGAGGCTTTCATCAATGCGGAATTTGGTGCCAATTCTAAGTTGGCTTTAGCATCGCCCACTCGCCTAAAAATCAAAACCAAAGTCCCTTGGTTGATTTTTCATTCTGCAAAAGACGAACTTGTCGACAGTGCACAATCCACTGATTTTTATCAACACTTGAAAGCTGAAGGTCAAACTGCAGAATATGTCGAAATAAAAGCTGCGTCTCATTTTGGAATTATAGATTCCCTTCAGCACGAGGACTCGCCGGTCCGCACAAAACTTCTATTGTTTACTCATCAGTAAAGTCGACCTGATCAAACTGCCTTGAGCACCTTTTTTTAGCATTATCTAAAAAGATGTTTTAGATTGAGGCACTCTTGATGATGGGTCACAGTTTAAATCAATCTGAAATATTTATTGATTTTCTCTGTCGATCCAAAACGGCGCAAGCCTTACCCTTAAAGCAGGGGGATTTATGAATTCAATGCAAAGAATCTTGAGTGCCTGTTTGGGAACCATTGTGATTCTGCTAGCCTTTCAAAACTGCGGACAGCCCGGCAGCTTAGCTTTGAAAAGCCAGGGAGCTGAATCCACAAAAGTGAGCACCACAGCCGATCCAGGCCTAATTGTCGGACCCGTCAACCCACCAGCTCAGCCTCCGGCAGGATCTCCACCCGTTAATACGGATGGACCGACCCCAGTTGCTGTTCGACCTCCAGTCCAGCTTCCAGCGACGCCTCTTAGATGTGATACAATGCGGGTCTCTGATATCTCTCTTTTCGTTTCCGAGGTAAAAGTGCCCAGTGCTTCGGGCGCCAGCTCGCATTTGTTCGAGATTATAACAAATGATTCAGCTGTAGGTTCTGCACATAAGATAGTTGTGCGCGCCCTCCACTCCGCCCGAAAAATCGATAAGATTGACTTAGAGATGGCAAAGACAGGAAGCCTCATGCTTGACGGAAACCAGCAATCCTTACTGAGTGTTTCCGCCGCCGTCCAAGGCCACAAAATCCGATTAATATTAGATCGCCCAGACTACGCCGTCACACAAGGACAAGTTTATACTCTTAGCTTTAAGGTCGACGCCGCAAAACAGGCCCTTAAAAATACCTGCGAGGCTAAAAAATGCGATTCCGATGAGGACGACGATGATGCTATGGAGTCAAAAGCCCAATCTGACAAAGACGATGATGATGATGATGACGAGCATGAAGGCAAAAAATGCGTTCCAAAAGCTGACGAGTGCCGCTTGTTCTTACATTTATCGGACGGATCCCTAAAAGCCGGCCAATAACTGCCCTCTTTCTGTCGCCAAAGGACAACCCTAATCCCCGGCCGCTCGCCGGGGAATTGATGAAACTTGCTTTTTTAATTATTTTTGGCAACACTCTCGAACATGCAAAAGACTTCCGCTCCGGCGGCCCCAGAAAATGGCCTTTTTAATCTAGCTTTTAATATCCTCTTTCCAATTTTAATATTGAAGTATTTAACGGAAAGAATTGGC
>JAYWDA010000108.1:0-9347 GCA_043780105.1 Pseudobdellovibrionaceae bacterium
CTTCGATTCGGATTTCATTTTCAATATCTCGAGAGCGGACGGTGATCTGACCACCGGTCGGGGTGTACTTGATTGCATTTTCAACCAAATTAATAATCACTTCCTTAATCAGCGTCACATCAAATTCTGATGAGAAAATTGGCTCTAAGTGCATCCAAATAGAAATTTGTTTTTCGTCAGCTAAAGGACGCAATTGACTTAAAGCTTGCTCGATCACTTCATTGATATCGCCCACTTCAATATGCAATTTAAAATCCCGGGACTCGACCCGAAGAACCTTTAAAATAGATTGGATATAGCGATTTAATTCCTCACTGCTCATGCGTAAAGACTGTAGGTCTTCTGACAACTCCGAAGATTTATGCTGGGTCAAAAGTCGATCCAAGATCGCTTGAATTTTTGCGATAGGTGTTTTTAGATCGTGGCTGATTAAGCTCACAAAATTATTTTTTAGTTGTTCCAGCTCGCGCAAATATTTTTGTTCTTGTTTTAGCTTGGAATTGGCCCGTTCGATTTTCGTTGCCTGGTATCCGATAAAAATAACCCAGACAGTGGCTAAAATTAAAAATGGAGAAAAGGCGGGGAGCCAAATATAAAACGTGTCAAACACCCAGGCTGAAAGGGCTGTTAGTAAAGTGCCCATCCAAAAGAAAAAAATCAGCGCGACCGATTGAGGATACTGCGTAATTACCAGAATTGAAAAAATCACCAGAATAAAAAACAAAAAAGCGTAAAACACCACGGGCAGCCGCAATATCCAGCGACCTTGATTCAGATTATCTAACATTTGCGCCAGCAGTTCAACGCGGGTCATGGTTCCGACGGGCGTAATATACGATAAACCTGCACCGGTATCAGAGCCGATTAAAACAAATTTATTTTTAAGAATATCTGAACCCCATTCATCATTTAAAATTTCCGCCACGGTGTAGTGAGGGAAGACTGACCCCGGTCCACGGTAATTAATAACGAGCGGTTTTCCGTTGGGGAAATTACGGTGCGACATTTTTTCTAAAAGATGCTCATCGCCAGCGAGCGGAAAAACCCGGCGCACGACGCCGTCTTCATCGCGCTTCACTTCATTAGAGCCAATATTGTGTTCATCATCAGCCGAAAAAGCCGGCTTTAAAACTCGGTCCATATAATTTGTTGAATTCGACCAAACAACGCGTGGGTCAAGAAAAAGGTGAGAGTTAGTGGAATGTTGATCTTTGTTTCCAATGTTATCGCCGAAATATAAACTGACGCCAACCGATTTAGGATTTTGCAAAAGAATTTTCTCTAGAAGCTCATTCCACAACTTTGGGTTCCAAAAATAACCATCGGTGAGATCAGCAATTTCACTGACGTTGATTAAGGAATTGCGGTTTGAATAAATGGCCCCCGCTACATCGGAGGGTCGGATCACAATGACAACGATATCTGATTCGACGGCCTGCGATCCTCGAAGTTGAAAGCGCTGATCATAGGATTGAACTTCATCGTTAGATAGGGCCAGCATTCCTAAGCACCAACAGATGATGCCTCTGAACAGAAAGCCCCGACGGCGGGCCAAATATCGAATGGCAACGGCAAGGCGTGTTTTGATCTCTTCCAGCCAACTTCGCGACATGTGACGCATCATATCCAAAAAGCCTATAAACTCAAGGATTAAAATCACTTGAAAAGGGTGCTATGGTGAGCGGATATGCAGATTTTTGAAGGTGTAAAAGAGTTGCTTTTAAAGCATCCAAAGGGGTTGCAGGGCGCCAGCGTGACCATTGGAAATTTTGATGGAATTCATCGGGGTCATCAAATGTTGCTCGAGATTTTAAAGCAACAAGCCCAGCTGGTGCATGGGCCAACAGTGGTGATGACCTTTCAACCTCACCCGGTGAAAATTTTAGCGCCTGAAAAAGATATTTTTCGACTTTTTTCACTGGAAGATCAGGCTCAGCAGTTGAGAAATTTAGGGATTCAGTATCTGATCCGCGAACCTTTTAACTTAAATTTAGCAAAAACCTCGGCCAAAGATTTTCTGGAAAATTATTTACAGAAGCCGTTGCAGCCTAAGGTTTTCGTTGTAGGACATGATTTTCATTTTGGTTCAGGGCGAGCCGGGAATGCGGCATTTTTACAAGAGCACGCTGAGCAATATCAATTTAAAGTTTTGCAAGTCGGCGGCTATGAGCTCCAACAAAAAGTTGTTTCGTCTTCAAGAATTCGCGCAGCCCTCACCGTCCCTGACCTGACATCTGTGCATGAGTTGCTGGGCAGGAATTATTCTGTTGAAGGGCAGGTCGAGCCCGGTGATGGACGCGGTGAAAAATTGGGAATCCCGACAGCCAATTTAAATCCTGCGCTGGGTTTTCCTTTGCCAAAAGGGGTTTACATTACCTCCGTTCAACATCACGGAAAAAAATATCCTTCAATTACAAATGTAGGCCTTAATCCAACATTTGAAAACCCCTTGCGGACCCTACGAGTCGAGAGTTTTATTTTTGATTTGAACAAAGATATCTACGGTGAAACGATCAAGGTAGAGTTTTTTAAATTTTTGCGAGTCGAAAAAAAATTCAAAGACGCGCAGGAGCTGATGGAGCAAATTCAATTGGATATCAAGCAAGCGAAAGAGTACTGGCATGGAGATTCTTAAACTTTTTAACTTATCGCCAGCGCCCTTGGATCAGCATTTCTTAGAATTTTTAGTCGGCCTTTTAAAAAACTTTGGAGTTGAAGTAGAGATAAAAAAACTTCCCTCTAGTGGTGATTGGTCGGAACTGCAAAAGAACCTGACGGGAAGTCGTGCCGCCGTCTTAGATTTAGTCGATTCGCAAAAACTGATTAAGCAGATGACAACATTGCCAACAGAGACTCGGTTGCTGGGCTGTGCTGATTGCTTATTTTTTGAAGACGGAGGCTGGTGGCCGCGTCTGAACTTAAAAGATGCCATGCGGGAATTGATCATTAAAAAAGCTCGAAATTTAGATATTAATGAGTCCGCATTTATTATCGGAGAAGGCCCACTCCTTAGATTATTAGCGTCACTGGTGATCAGCTTTGGTTTCTCGAAAGTTTTCTTAGTAGGGCTTTCCCTTGTTGATTTGCATGAGCAGCGCGATCGCTTAAAGAAAACTTTTGTCGGTATTGACTGGCGCCCTTTAGAAGCTTCGCAGCTGACAATGCAAACAGTGGGTGCGGCGATTTTGATCAATTCAATGCCCTTAGAAGCAAATCCTGCCTTATTAAATGATCTGGCGTATTTTAATTTTATGAAAAACCAAGGCCTTGTTGTTGATCTCAATGTTTTTCCTTTGGAAAGCGCGCTGATCGAGGAAGCTCATCGTGCCAATTTGCGAGTGCTGACCGGATTTCAAGTTCGGGCTCAGCAAGATTATGGATTTTTGCATCGACTGGGTTTGGCTCATTTGATTTCCTTTGAGGACTTCTCTGAAAAGTGGCTGAGCTATCTAAAGCAAGTCGGGGACAAAGGTTAAAACTCGCCTTCGGTCCAGTTACAAAAAATGTCACAACAGGTAGACTGGGACAGGGTTTAATAGGACGACCTGGCTGGGTCGGTTAAAGTCCGTTTTTTGGAGGCAGGATGTCCCTTAAAATTGGAGAAATTTTAGTTCGGATGAACTTGCTTCGTCCTGAGCAATTATCCATGGCGATGGAAGAGCAGAAAAAATCAGGCACTCGCCTAACGACAGTTTTAATTGCTCAGAACACTTTAAAAGATGCTCAGATCCTTGAGGCCATGGCAAAATTTTATCAAGTCCAACCTTTGGACTTGATGACCTTCGAAGTGGATTCCGCAGTTGTTTCTTTAGTGCCCAAAGAAGTCTGCCAAAAATATAATTTAATTCCTGTTCAAAAGGCAGGGCAAACCTTGATTGTGGCTTTCACCGATCCCAGCAATTTGATGGTGAAAGAGGACTTGCGATTTATTACACGCTTGCGAATCACTCCTGTTGTTGGGACCGAGCATTCCATCGCTCAGGCGATTGAAAAAAATTACGGTGTCATTAATATCAAGCAGTTAACGGATATGAAAGACGAAGGGGATTCTGATTTTAATGGGCCCCAACAGGTTGAAATTGTCGATCAAGAGGGTGGAACAGACAATTCACCAATCATTAAATTTGTGAATCAAATTTTAACTGATGCGATCCGTAAGAAAGTATCCGACATTCATTTTGAACCCTATGAAAAAAAATTCCGAGTGCGCTTTCGCCTTGACGGTAATATGACTGAAGCCACAGCTCCGCCCGCGGGAACAGCGGCAGCCATCGCCAGTCGAATAAAAATTATGTGTAAGCTTGATATTGCAGAAAAACGCCGTCCTCAGGATGGCCGTTTAAAAGTAAGAACAACACGTGGCAAAGAGATGGATTTCCGGGTCAGTATTATTCCCACAATTTGGGGTGAGAAAATTGTTCTGCGATTATTAGATATCGCGAATTTACAATTGGATATGACAAAACTTGGATTCGAAGAAGATGATTTAAAATTATTTAAATCTTGTATCGGGCTTCCGCAAGGAATGGTTTTAATCACAGGACCGACAGGTTCTGGTAAAACAACGACAATTTATTCAGCCTTAGCCACGTTAAATCAGCCAGATGTTAATATCAGCACAGCTGAAGATCCCGTTGAATTTAACTTTGAAGGCATTAACCAGATGCAGATGAATTCAGATATCGATCTGACTTTTACGGTCGCGCTCAAAGCCTTTCTACGGCAAGATCCAGATATTATCATGGTCGGAGAGATTCGGGATCTTGACACCGCAGAAATTTCTTTTAAAGCCGCTTCCACTGGACATTTGGTTTTAAGTACCTTGCACACCAACGATGCTCCCGGAACCATTAGCCGTCTGACCGAGATGGGAGTGGCTGCTTACATTATCACTTCAACGGTGAACTTGGTTGTGGCTCAGCGGCTGGTGGGAAGAATTTGTGAAACCTGCAAACAGCCTATTGAAGTGCCTCCTCAAACTTTGATCAATTTAGGTGTTCCAGCCGAAGAAGTGAAAAGTTATTCTTTATTTAAAGGTCGCGGTTGCGGAAACTGTAATAACTCAGGAATTAAGGGTCGCTTAGCGATTTATGAATTAATGTATATGACAGAAAAAATGAAAGAAGCGATTTTAAATGGCGCCTCGACCGCCGAGCTTCGAAATATGTCACGCCTTGAGGGCATGAAGACCTTACGTCGAAGTGCTTTATTAAAATTAAAACGTGGGCAAACTACAATTGAAGAAGTTTTGAATTCCTCAATCAAGGATGTGTGATGGAAACCAGTCAAGATTTTGAAAGCTCTTTAGAAGCTTCGTGGCCGCAGATTTTATTAGATCAAATTGGTCGGATGGAAGGGCTGATTCTTTTTTCTGGAACTCGGCAGGCCGAGCCTTTAGCGGTGATTAAAGCCGTTCGTCGCCAGCATCCCGGAAAAAAAATCTTCATCACGCAAACGCTAGAGTCTCACGTTCAAAGTCGTGAGTTTGAATCCGCTGACATTATTATTTATCATGGCCTGTGTGACAGAGAATCCATGCTTACGCTGCTAGGGATTTGCGAAGAGGGTCGTTTGGTTGTGCAAATTGTGATGGCTCCTTCGGTGATCAGTGCAACCCACAAAGTGATGACGGCTTTAGTAGGGCAGGGTGAAACTCACTTGTTATGGCGTTTTGTGGATCAGTTATCTTTACTTGTGAATCAGATGCAGGTGGTCAGTACTCAAGGTTCGGCCCTGACAATTCATGAAATGATATTAGGAACTCCAAAAATAAAACAGCTTTTATTAGATAAAAAAATGTCAGAAATTGAAACAGTTTTAAAAGAAAGCAACGAAGATCGCGGTATGGTGTCTTTTAACCAAGTCCTTTTAAAGCTTTTAATCCGTCGAAAAATTGATTTAAAGGCCGCTTTTTTGAAAACTCGGGATCCCGAACATTTGGATCAGCTTCTTAAATCGGTGGGTGTTTAGTGGGAAAATTTGCCTATCAAGCCCGGAAAAAAACCGGCGAAGCGACGCAAGGTGAAATAGACGCGAGTAATGAAACAGAAGTGCGCATTAAGCTTCGAGCCATGGGTCTTGAGGTCTCGCAGGTCATTTCAAAAGCGCAGATGTCAGCTCGTCGAGCCCCACCGCCCACCCCGGGATTTACTTTATTTCGTCCAAAGGTAAAAGGGAAAGATCTTCAAGTTTTTACAAGGCAGTTTGCAACGTTGATCAATGCTGGTATTCCGGTGGTTGATGCCTTAAAAATTCTCAGTGAAGGCATGGGGCCCGGCCCCCTGCGAGATGCTTCTGCAAAAGTGAAAACGGCCATTGAAAATGGACGAACTTTAGCAGATTCAATGGCTCAGCATCCTTTTGTTTTTGATCGCCTTTATTGTAATATGGTTCAAGCTGGGGAGCAGGCTGGTATTATGGACGGCATCTTAAATCGGCTGGCTCAGTACATCGAAAAAGCAGAAAAAATTAAATCGCAGGTAAAAGGCGCCATGGTTTATCCAGGGGTGATTATTTGCGTCGCCGTTCTGGTGATCTCTGGCATTTTGATGTTTATTATTCCAAAATTTGAAAGTTTTTTTGCGGCCTCTGGAAAAGCGCCACCTGCACTAACCATGATGGTGGTAAACCTCAGTCATTCGATGGTCGATCGCTGGTATCTTTATGTTGGAATTTTAGTGGGAGTGCCATTTGCGATTATGCAATGGGCGGAAACTCCTGATGGAAAGCTTGCCATGGATCGCTTTCTTATTTTTGCGCCTATTGTAGGTGATGTTATTCAGAAATCAGCCTTGGCCCGATTAACTCGAACTCTTTCGACTCTGCTTTCTTCGGGTGTTGGAGTGATTGAAGCCATTGATATTGCCGCGAAAACAGCTGGAAATTCAGTGGTTGAAAATGCCCTTTTAAGATCAAAGGCTGCCGTGACTCAAGGGCGTCCGTTCGCAGCCCCTTTAGCCAAAGAAAAAGTCATTCCTGATATGGTCGTGCAAATGATTTCAATTGGTGAACAATCAGGAACCATGGATGTCATGCTAGGAAAAATTGCCGATTTTTATGAAGATGAAGTCGAAAATGCGGTCAAGACAATGACCTCTATGATCGAGCCTTTATTGATGGTCGTTCTTGGGGGCGCCATTGCGTTTCTAGTGATTGCAATGTATCTGCCGGTGTTTAACATGGCTGATGCTGTAGGCAACTAATGACCACGACGACCACACTAACGGGACCGCAAAAAGTTGTCATCGAATTTTCAAGGGTGACGCTTTTTCTTTTAGTTCTGTTAGTGGGGCTCGTTGGCTTTTTATTGCAACCACGATTTATCAATTGGAATGTTCTGGCGCCTTTGTACTTGGGTGTTGTTCTCTCACTGGCACTTCATATTTATTATATTCTAACCCTTGATAAGTTCTATGAGCGCACTCGGCTTTTATTTTTTTCTTTTTTAGCTGATTCGATTTTTATTTCAGTGCTTATTTATTCCAGTGGTCAAAACCAATCTCTTTTTATGTTTTTGCATTTCGCCAATGTGATCTTGGCGGGACTGCTATTTCAAAGTCGCGGGGCTTTGGCTGTTGCTTTATTTACTAGTTTTTCGTTTACAGTGGCGTCGATGCTGTCGCCTGAGCTCAAAGGAATGAATTACGTCTTTGTTTTGTTTTTAAATAATACAGCCTTTTTCTTAGTCGCAGGATTGTCTGGCTTTTTAAGTGATCAGCTTTATTCCGTTGGGCAAGCCTTAAAGAAAACAGGCCTGCAGCTAAGAAACTTATCTGAGCTTAATGAGGCGATCATTGTGAATTCCCCACTAGCGATTTTAACTTTTGATCAGCAGGGAAAGGTCTTTCATCAAAACCCCGAGGCTGCACGTATTTTTGGAGCTAGCTCTGAGGGAATGAATTTTTATGAAACTTTGGGAAATTTTAATTTTTCTGAGATAGCAGGCGTTCAGCGTTTTGAAAGATCTTTTCAAGGAAATTCAACTAGTGATAAAAAAGAGTTACAAATTATTTTAAGACCTTTAGAGCAGGAAGTTTTCTTGGCCTTAATAGAAGATCGCACGGATCTTAAAAAACTAGAAGAGCGCCTTCGCCAAAATGAAAAATTAGCCGCCATCGGTGGATTAGCGGCAGGAATCGCCCATGAAATCAGAAATCCCCTAGCCGGAATTAGTGGTAGCATTGAAATGCTAAGCCAAACCACAAGCAATGATGATGATAAGAAACTGATGGCGATCGTCATGCGGGAAATTGATCGTCTTAATGGTCTGATCACTGAATTTTTGGATTATTCAAGGCCTGAATCTGTGCCTTCCGAGTCGATCAATCTAAGTCAGCTTTTAAAAGAGGTGATCGAGCTTGCTTCAAAAAACAAGTCGATCCCACCTGGCATGCAATACGATCTTCAAATTGAAAATAATTTGATGATGAAAGCCGAGAGTAACAAATTAAAACAAGCCTTTCTTAATATTATCATCAATGCTTTTCAAGCGATGACAGAGGCTCCCGAGCCGCAATTAACAGTGCAGCTAAGGGCGATCAAAAAAGACTTAGTGTTAAAGATTACAGATCGTGGTTCGGGAATGTCAGAAGCGACAAGGCTTAGAATTTTCGAACCTTTCTACACGACAAAGTCGAAGGGGACAGGCCTTGGTCTAGCTATGACCTACAAAATTTTGCAAGCCCATCAAGCTCGGATTATTGTCGAGAGTGAAAAAAACAAAGGTTCGTCTTTTGAAATTAGTTTTCCTAGGGTCATTTCGTAAGGTTCATATTATGATTTGCCTCTAAGGCTAATCAAAGGGCAAAATATTAAGTATCAGTTTTAATCTTAAGGGTGGCTGCATGAAATCCAGAATTTTAGTTGTCGACGACGAAGTTTCAATCCGCGAGTTTCTTGATATCATGCTAAAAAAAGAGGGCTATGAAGTCAGTCTTGCTGAAGACGGGCAAAAAGCCAAAGAGCTGATCGCAAAAAAAACTTTCGATATGGTTATTTCAGATTTGCAGATGCCAAATGTCACAGGCTTAGAGCTTTTAAAGTTCGTGAAAGAAAATTATTCAGAAGTTGTGTTTATGCTGATCACGGCTTTCGGAACAACTGAAACGGCTGTTGAAGCGATGAAAATGGGCGCCTACGATTATATCACAAAGCCTTTTAAGCTTGATGAAGTGCGATTAAATATTGCCAACGCCCTTCGCAGTCGAAATTTGGAAGTGGAAAATCGAGTTCTCAGAAAAGAACTGGTGAAAGAATACAGCTTTCAGAATATGATCGGTGATTCGGCAGCCATGCATATCATCTATGATTTAATTCGTAGAGTCTCTCAGACGCCCACAAATGTTTTA
>JAYWDA010000109.1:0-2197 GCA_043780105.1 Pseudobdellovibrionaceae bacterium
CCGAAGAACGAAAACAAAAAATCGATGTGATGTACGGTACCGAAAAGCGCAATTTGATCGAGCGCGAAAATCAAGTGAAGCATGAAGAAGGCACTCTTAAAAAAGCCGAGCTTCAGTACCAAGAAAAAAAGGACGTTTTTCAAACAGTTCTTCTTCAATTGGTCGATCGCCTTTCCAGCCAGTGCAGTACAGCGATCGATGATGCCAAAAAATATTTAATGGAACGCTTTGAGGAAGAAACACAAAGACGCGCCCAAAAACATATCGATGACACCGAAGAAGATTACAAAATGCATTCGGAACAATATGCTAAGCGTGTGCTCGATACGACTCTAGAGCGCTTTGCAAGACCTTACTGTGCCGAACGCGGTATCGGTGCTGTTAATATTCCCGACGAAGCGACTCGGAAAAAATTTGCTGATCCTGCGGGCTTACATATTAAAGCCGTTCAAGAAGTTTGTGGCTGCGATATTATTATCGAAGATAATTTAAATATCGTCGGCATTGCAGGCTTTGATCCAGTTCGCCGGGAGCTGACTCGCCGAACGATGGAGCGTATTTTTAAAGAGAAAAAAGCGATTAATCCTGAAATTATTAAACGCATCGCTGAGAATCAGAAAAAAGAATTGTTTAAACAAATTAAGCATGATGGCGACATGATCGCAAAAGAACTTTGTATGGATAATATGCATCCCGAAGTTCGGCAGATGATGGGTTCACTCCGCTACCGGTATTCCTTCACGCAAAATCAATATTTTCATTGTGGCGAAGTGGGCTGGCTGTGCGGCCTCCTTGCGGCCGAGCTAAATTTGAATGTTAAAAAAGCTCGCAGATCGGGGCTTTTACACGATATCGGGAAATCCATGGATCACGCTGTAGATGGTGGACATGCGGTGATTGGGGCTGACTTTATTGAAGCTCGTGGAGAAGCTGTGGACGTGGTTCATAACGTTCGCGCCCATCATAATGACGTCGCACCCGCTTCAGATATGGCATACCTTGTGATCGCGGCTGATGCGATGTCTGGGGGACGTCCCGGGGCTCGTAGGTCGACGCTTGAGTCTTACAATCAAAAGATCACTGAACTCCAAGATATTGCTCGCAGCTTTGATGGAGTGACTGATTGTTACGTCTTAAGTGGTGGTCGGGAATGCCGAGTGCTGGTGAACGGCAAAAAAGTCGATGATGTGAAAGCCATGCACTTAAGTGTTAAGATTGCTGAGAAGATTGAGCAGGAGTGCAGCTACCCTGGTCAGATTAAGGTTGTGGTTGTTCGGGAGACTGTGATTACGGAATCTACTATGGCGAAGTCACACGCTTAGTAAACTAACGCCTCGAAACTAACGCCTCAAGATTATATTTCTTTTTTAGTTTTTTTTGGGGTTCGTTGATCCCTTTTGAATTCCTTTGGAATTCAAAAGGACGCTAGGAGAGGGGAATTTTCTTCCTTGGGTTGAGTCTGCTCGACGCGCGAGTTGTATTTGGTGCCTCCCGCGCAGTTTGTTTCTGCTCGACTGCTTTTTAGATTTTTATCTCTGTCTAACTTTTAATCAGTTCTAAATCATTTTCCTAGCAGGTGCTATGGCCTGTTTCCTTGTGCCAAAGCACTGTATCTTTACACAAACGACAACCTCACTCCAAAAAAGGAATTCCAATGAAAAATATTTTATTTATTAGTATTTTGGGCTTAGCTTCGATTTCAAATGCAGCCAACTATGTTTGCGCAGTGGGCGCACAAAAAAACGAGCCTGGATCGTATGAACTTGTCTCTTCTAAGACAGTTCAGCTTGAGTTAGGCCAACTTGAAGTTCTTTTAACTCAAGGAAACCTTGTTTATTCGGTGATGGCGGCTAATTCTTTCGATAAGGAAACCAAGGTAGTGCGAGATCAAGAGATTCTTCTTTACGCGTCTGACAAAACAAAAATGAACTCGTCGGGGATGCTACTAATGACTTCAACGAAGTTAGGACAAAAGATTCAGTTGATTGATGAGTCAAACAACGTTGCTATCTCCTGCATTCCTCTTTAAGTTTAGAAACAACTTTGAGGGATTAAAAAAGGCTCTGTTTTTAACAGAGCCTTTTTTTTATTTAATGCTGTCATTTCAACTTAAGGATACGGTGCGCGACCGTGATATTGGTCTTCGCTGAAATCATCGACCAAAATCGCATCGTATCTGATGGCATCGGATTCTAAG
>JAYWDA010000110.1:0-2638 GCA_043780105.1 Pseudobdellovibrionaceae bacterium
CTGCCGGCAAAAAAATTCGCAAAGTTGGGTTTTGAAGTTGCTCACAAACTTTAAAAATACGAGTCATCCATTCCTTGAGGTTATCGTTATAAGGAACGACCGCTACCCACTTATTTGGAAAGAAGCTTTGCGAGTGAATCAGCAATGAAGAAGAGGTTAATGGGGCAAGCTTTGGAACTTCAAGATTTGTTTTTTCAATGATTTTGACTAAAAAATCAGATATCGGCGGCGGTTGATGCCGAGACGCTTTCACAATTTGAAAATTCAAGTACCAATCGATTTTCGCAGTCCATTTGCTTTTTGGAAGATCCGCTGTCACCCAAAGTTCAGCTCCAGGATTCAGAGCACTGGCTTGCGATAGAGTGGTGATCACTAGGACTCCTTGCTGATCTGATCCAAGATTCCATTCACAAAAGCACCAGAATCCGTATTGCCGTACTTTTTAGCAATTTCAACGGCTTCATCAATAGCAATATGAGATTTTAAGTTCAGCAATTTAATCTCAAAGCAAGCCACCCGTAAAATCGAACGATCTACCAGGCTCATTCGTTCCATTTTCCAGTGGCGGCTAGCGGCTTTAATCCACTGATCAATTTGATCCTTATTTTCGTCCACTCCTGTCACCAGTTTTAAAGTGTAGTCGCGAATGTCTTTGGCAACAGGTTCATCAAGCATGGCAAAAAATTGATCAAAATCAATTTGCGAAGTGAATTCACGTTGAAAAAGAATTTGCAGGGCCAATTCGCGGGAAGTGCGTCTCATGTTTTAGTTCTCTTAATTATTTTGGGGAGTTAATGGAAGTTGTGGATCTCTGACATCAACAAACTCTTGCAGTTCGGAATCTTCTAAAGAGTCGACAAATTCCTGCACATCTTTAAAATTTCTATAGACGCTAGAAAATCGCACGTAGGCCACATCGTCGACCTGTTTCAGTTCGGCCATGACTTTTTTGCCAATCAATCGAGCTGGAATTTCGGCGTCGCCTCGATTGATTAACCATGAGGCAATTCGATCAACGATGGCATCCAAGGTCGACAAACTTACGGGCCGTTTTTGGCAAGAAGCTTGCAAACCTTTCAGAATTTTTTCACGCAAGAAAGCTTCGCGGCGGCCGTCTTTTTTAACCACAGCCGGGTAATTCACAACTAAAGTTTCAACGGTGGTAAAACGCGATTTGCAGTCCAAACATTCGCGGCGACGGCGAATCGAGCCGTCTTTTTGGATGCGAGTATCGAGGACCCGGTCGTCATGATGACTGCAGAAAGGACATCTCATTCTTGCTAAAGTAGGAGTCCCTACTAAACGGGTCAACCTTCGATGCTTAACACTAAGCATTAATATCTCCTTGCATGGCTGTCCAAGGTTGGTAAGATTGGGCCATGAAAATATCAATTTTGATGACTTTTTTTGCCCTAGGATTTGCATTTGAAGCCAATGCGCAAGAGGTTGGCCGTGAGGCCGCTGGGACGTATTTTGCTAAAGGAAATCGGGCCGCTGCGGCGGTCAGCGATCAAGATCATTTTTTGGCCATTCATGCCGGTCAATTTATGGAATCCACCTCTTGGGAGTGGGGTCAGCATGAACGCGCTGAGAAAACTGGAAATTACAGCGTCGGGGTCACGTACCGTGTTGAGAAATACACCTCTTTAATCGATTTAAATATTCGAATTGAAGCCAACGAGTATGATGTTGTTGGCGAAAAGCCTTTCAAGCTAAGTTTTATGCCTGTTCTAACCTTTCCCGAGGCCGCTTCAAAGTTTCCATTGTATTTTGGCGCTGGCGCTGGCGGAGGTGTTTTTTTTCGCCAGGTGAAAGACGAAAGTTTCATCAGCTTTGATTACCAGCTCTTACTAGGTGCCAGGTTTTTTGATATCTATGAAAATGCCGGATTTTTTATCGAGACCGGTTTAAAAAATCATCTTTTGCTGACAAGCAGTGGACAATTTAATGGCGTTTTCCTCAGCGCCGGAGCGGTTTTCACGTTTTGAAAATTCATCGACTTCTAATTGATCAAATGGCGCTCGCCATTAAAGATATATTTTCTACTGATCACCATGCTCATAAGGTGATCGAGAACTATTTAAAAAAAAATCGCAAATGGGGTTCAAGGGATCGCCGTTTTTTTGCCGAAAGTGTTTACGATTTAGTTCGCTGGTGGCGGTTGTATTGGTCTCTGGCGGGCTATTCAGATCTTGATCATCGTCAGGGTGCTTCAATGAGCACGGGCCAAATTGAACGCGTCTGGGCCACTTATTATGTTTGTAAAAATCAAGAAGCTATTCCTTGGCCAGAATTTGACAATATTGATCTTCATCAAATTGAAGAGCGCCGTAAAAAAATCACCAGCGAAGGCATTTTACTTTCTTACTCGGATGAACTTTTAAAAATCCTCAAAGATGAGTGGAAGGACGATTGGAATTCGCTGGCCAAGGCCTTGAATGAGCCTGCCGATGTTTATTTGCGAACAAATTCTTTAAAAACGTCCCGAGATTCTTTGGCGTCAAGACTGAATCAAGAAGAGATCCATGTTGAAAAAGTAGCGAGCGACCCGTTGGCTTTACGACTGACCGAGAGAAAAAATGTTTTTGTATCGCCCACGTTTCAAGAAGGTCTTTTTGAAGTGCAGGATTTGGGCTCA
>JAYWDA010000111.1:0-3151 GCA_043780105.1 Pseudobdellovibrionaceae bacterium
ATCCGTGGATCAAGTACAAAATCGGCAGATTCATGTAAAGGAATTCGGATCAATGCCTCTAAAGTTGAATTCATGGCTTCAACATTTTTATCTGTCATCTGTAAGAAAGCTAGCAGCAGGCCAATTTCTTTTCGAAGCGGCTGCGGCTTCTGTAAATATTCTTTAAGGTCTTTTTGCAACTCTCTATGCGAGTAATTTTGCGACTCGGCGGCTAATGCCGCAAATCCGTAAAGAATATAAGGGCGATATAAATTCGACGCAGGCAATGAGCTCAATATTTTTGACGCCAACCCATAGTCGCCTTTTTTCAAATAATTAAAGGCTAAATCAATATTTGCAGGATAGTTATCCGGATCCGTCGCTAATGCTTTATTAAAAAAATCTTGGGCATTTTTCAAATCGCCATCAATCACATACGAAAGACCTATGCCCAGCAACGCATCTGAATTTTCTTGCCGGGTTAATCCAGGCTTTGCCAGTTGGCTGTCAATTATTTTACGAACCCGCAGGCTCTGACGGTCAGCTTGCAACAAAGGTAAAACAAGTTGGAATGACGTTTCTTGATCCGGTTCACGAGTCTCTTGAGCGCGATGAAAAGACTCCACCGCTTTCTCAAAAAGAAGAATATGATTAAAGTGAATGGCCTGCTGAATATTTTTATCGTAGCTCTTAGTTTCGCCCCGAATTTTTTTAAAAACAATGAAGCTGATCACTATCGTCAAAATTAAAGTGACGGACCAAATAACAATACTTTGATTTTTTGATCTTAACTCCATTTGACTTTTTACGCGGTGGTCGCCAGTTGTACCAAATGACGGCGTCGAAATTGATGATCTTGAATTTTGAAGAGGTGCCTGTTGCGGAGTGACGTCTTTAATTTTACCTGAACTGTTAACCTCAGGATCAACATTTTGAAAAATTGGCGTCGGTGTTCCTACTTCGGTGCTCTGCCAATCTGTGCGAGACAACGTCTGCGTATTTTGAGCTGTCGTCAATGTTTCTTCGACATGAGTACTTTGCTCATACCTAAGACTTTGCACGACTTCTGAAAAAATGCTGTTCTCACGAATATAGGACCAGCGAGTTTGTGGCTCCCGAGCTTCATCAATAATTGAAATATGCTTTTTAATAACCCCTTGAGCAATTTCAATGGCAGAGAACGGCCCAAGGATTTTTGAAGAAGACTTCACCAGCCAATTTTTTTCATTTTTATCTAAATCGGCCATAAATATCCTGTTCTAGTGGCGAAAGTGCCGTTGTCCAGTGATCACAAGGTGAACACCCAACTCTTCAGCCTTTTTAAACACTTCTTGATCCTTCACAGATCCGCCGGGCTGAAGCACCCAATGAATTCCAGCCTTCGCAATCTCTTCAATCGAATCGCTAAAAGGGAAAAAGGCGTCGCTGATCAGCACCGCATCCTTTTTGGGATGAAATTTATGAAATCGATCAATTGCATGCCTAACGGCATCCACTCGGTTCACTTGACCCATACCTAAACCCAAAGTTTGTCCAGCACCAACAATCGCAATCGCATTACTTTTTAGTGCCGAGCAAACTCGTTCGCCAAATTGAAAATCAGCCATCTTTTCAGGACTGGGCTTATGACCAAAGAATTTCCAGCTGCTCACTTCCGAAGTTCCACTATCGGGCGATTGAGTTAAGAAGCCGCCATGAAGACTGCGAACTTCTTCTTTTGGCTGCACCATAAAGTCCGTCAGCTGTAAAATTCTAAGATTTTTTTTCTTTTCAAAAACACTTAAGGCGCCTGGCTCAAATTCAGGAGCAATCACGCATTCGAGAAAAATTTTATTCAACTCTTCGGCGATTTCCAAGGTGACAGGTCGGTTGATGGCGACAATTCCGCCGAACACACTGATGGGATCTGACTCTAAACATTTTTTAACAGCGTCCAATGCTTTTGAACTTTGGGAAACACCGCAAGGATTATTATGCTTAACGGCGACGGCCGCAGGCTCTGAGAAACGGCAGCACAATGAAAGAGCCACATCTAAATCCAATAAATTATTGTAGGATAATTCTTTACCCTGTAAAATTTGAGCATTTTGTAAACCTTGAAAAGAATCCGTTTTTGCAAACCACGTGGCACTTTGCTGCGGATTTTCACCGTATCTTAATTTTTGAACAAGTCGGGCCGACCAAGTTTTTGGATCTTTCAGACTTGAATCCAAAGCCTCTGCAATCAAAGAGTCATACGCGGCCGTATGTGCAAAAACTTTTGCAGCCAATGACTTTCGCTGCTCTAAAGTGGGCGTCTTCTGATCTGAAAAAAGTTGATAATCTTTGGGATCCACAAGCACCGTGATAAATTCAAAATTTTTCGCTGCCGACCGCAACATTGTTGGGCCACCGACGTCTATTTTCTCGATCAAATCGCGCCCTTGATAACCTTTTTTAAAAGCTTCTTCAAAAGGATATAAATTAACTATCACCAGATCAAAAAATTGCACCGAAAAATCTTTCAGTGCCTTCACATGACTGGGCTCATCGGGCCGGCCTAACAAACCCATATGAACTTTGGGATGCAAGGTTTTCACTCGACCATCTAAAATTTCTGGAAAATCCGTCATGGCAGAAACATCAGTAACTTTAAGTCCTGCTTTTCGTAAATGCTCAGCGGTCCCGCCAGTTGAAACAATTTCAAGGCCCTGTGCGACTAAGGGTTTCACAAATTCAACGAGGCCGGCTTTATCTGATACGCTGATCAATGCTCTTTTCCACATTAGAAAGGCGACCTCGACAGAAGAAGTTTTAAATCATCGTTAGTTAGGAAAAGTCCCGCGCCCAGATAACTTGAACGCAAATCATCCTTATTCAACGAATCGTTGATACCACCAATCAAGTAAATGCCATGGAAAATGTTGTACTGCAATGACGGACGAAGATTCATTTTAGAAAAATTAAAGGCTTCAAGGGTCGCTTTAAATTTCTTTTTATAGAAATAATAATCAGCGCCGATGCCGCCCGTATTCTCCATCAGGCCGCCACGCAGCGTAAGGTCATAAAAGTTTTTAGCAAATAAAACAGTCAGCTTAGTTTTGTTATGATACGTTTTTTTCTCGCTGATGGAGTTTGAACTTCCACCGGCAGTTGTTGTTGTGTCTGTCGTCTCTACCAAGCCAGCAGGATC
>JAYWDA010000112.1:0-4347 GCA_043780105.1 Pseudobdellovibrionaceae bacterium
GAGGCACTGATCAAACCATTTTTTTCGATGGCGTCTGAGATCTCGGCTGATAGGGGTCCACTGTTACCAATGCAGGTGGTGCAACCATAACCCACTAAATTAAATTTTAACTTTTCAAGCTCTGGCATTAGCCCTGCGGCTTCTAAATAATCTGTCACAACTTGCGACCCCGGAGCAAAACTGGTTTTGACCCAAGGCTTTACAGTAAGACCCTTGCGGTTGGCATTCCTAGCCAGCAGTGCGGCACCAATCATCAAAGCTGGATTTGAAGTGTTCGTGCAGCTTGTAATCGCAGCAATCAAAATGCTTCCATGAGTTAAGTTTTGGGTTGTGCCGTCGGCCATTTTGACGGGAATCAATCGGCCTAAACTAGCCATTTCAGGAAAATGCAAAGGCTCTTCATTCGCAGGATTTGTAACGGAGTTGCCCCCTTCAGCGATCCATCGCTCTAGAGTGGGTTTTCCAACTTTGTGCAATTCACCCAACAATTGTGTTGATAAAAAACTTCTCCATGACTTTCGAGCCTCATCCAAATTCCATCGATCGTGAGGCTTCGAAGGCCCCGCAACCGATGTTTGGACACGAGATAAATCAATTTCGATAATCTCAGTAAATCGTCTTTTTAAATCTGGATTAAAAAATAAATTTTGTTTTTTAAAGTAGGCTTCCGTACGCTCAGCTTGAGCCCCTCGTCCACTCATAACCATATAATCCAAAGTTTTTTGATCAACGGGAAATAAGCCTACTGTTGCACCATATTCTGGAGTCATGTTGCTGACAGTGGCGCGATCAGCAACAGACAAATTTGCAATACCAGAACCAAAATATTCAACAAATTGACCGACTACGCCTTTTTTACGTAAGACTTGGGTGACGGTTAAAACTAAATCCGTCCCCGTAACACCTGGTCCTAGCTTTCCAATTAAATTTACACCAATCACCTGTGGAATTAACATCGAGCAAGGCTGGCCCAGCATGGCGGCTTCCGCTTCAATACCACCAACACCCCAGCCCAACACACCTAATCCATTGATCATCGGCGTATGGGAGTCAGTTCCCACCACCGTATCAGGAAATATCCAAAGCTCGTCCTTCACTTTCCTTGCACTGACAACTGGCGAAAGGTATTCCAAATTAACCTGATGGCATATTCCCGTCGCTGGTGGCACGACAAGGAAATCCTTAAAACTATCTTGGGCCCATTTTAATAATTGATAACGCTCGTAATTTCGATCCAGTTCCAGTTTTAAATTTATTTTTAAAGAGTCCTTGTCACCATAACTATCAACTTGAACTGAGTGATCAATCACTAAATCCACTGGTTGCAAGGGCTTAATAAGACGTGGATCTCCACCTCGTCTTTGAAACTCAGTCCGCATGGCTGTCAAGTCCGCTACCACTGGTACTCCCGTAAAGTCCTGCAATAAAACTCGTGCAGGAGTGAATTGAATTTCGTAATCCGGAGTGGCTGAGGGATCCCAATCAATCAACGCTTGAATATCTTCCTGTTTAATATTTTTTCCATCTTCATAGCGCAAAAGATTTTCCAAAAGAAAACTTAAACAAAGGGGCAGAGTTTTAACTTTCTTTAAACTAACAGCATCTAAGCGATCAAAAGCATGAATCGAGTATTCGTCAGATTGAAATTTCCATTTTTCTTTTGTGCCAAAAGAATCCAAAGTGATTCCTTTCCAAAGGTAGAATTCTCATAGAAGCAACATCAATGCCGTAAAAAGCTTCAACAAGCTTTCAGAAAGCGAGGAGATTCTCCCCAGAACGTGCACTAGAAGTAAAACGCGGTCCCAAAAAGCATCGTAAAAATATTTTGGGCCTTTTTTACAGTTTCATATTGCTGATTGATTCGTTGCCTAGAAATTCCCTTGCCGCCCGTATAATAACCACCAAATGTGTAAGCGATCTTTCGCTCTGCAATAAATACAAAATTTGCACTAAAGCCATACATATCGACATGGTCTTCTTGCATTCGATTGGTCGCCTCAGGGTCCGGATGGGAAGAAAAATCTGTGTAGACGCCGGCTCGAAATTTTAACCATGGTAAAAATCGGTGCTCTCCACCCAGTTGAATATTCCAGGTCGACTTGTGCTGAATCATCGAAGATGAACTTTTCCGGTCTAGTTCTTCATAACTCAGTTCTTCATAAAGAGTCGCATCGCCAGAAAGCAGCCATGCGGGGTCGGGATTATAAGACAAGCCAAGCCCTAACTTTCCGGGAATAAACGTATCTGATCCACGACCTGGCTCGTTCACCGTTTGTTGGCTCAAAGTATTTGCAACCGTATCAACCTGCGTAGTGGATTCATAAACGGAAGACTTACCCGCAATTTTAAATGATCTCGGCCGGGCCGAGAAACCCATATTCCACTTTTCATCTAATTTTCGAAAATAACCTAAAATTAAAATTAAACTGTTATCGGTTTTTGTAGTTTCCGAACTAAAAAGTGTCGCCTGAGTAGCACTAGGAAAACTTCGGTCAGAGACAGATCGCTCATAATTTCTCGCTGTATAATAGGCCGTGAAACCCACGGACTCAGTTTCGGAGATTTTTTTTCCTACGCTTCCACCGGCCCACAACGACTGATCAACATAGGAAAGTGTCGTCACATTATTGTTCTTATTATACAAGTCCCCTTTAAAGTTATCATAATCTGGGACAATGATCGACAAAGCTAAAACCCAATCTTTAATTTTAATGGCAGATCCAACGGATGATGGTAGCGAGCGAAAATACCCTTCACTAACCCTTAGTGACGCTTTTGTGAAATCCTCATCTTGTCCGTAGACGGTGTCTAATTTTTTATGAATTCCTACGGCTGCAGAAAAAGCCGATGCATCAAGCTCGCCTAAAGTGGCCGGATTGTAAAACGGACTTGCCGCCACATCACCGACGATGGCTGTACCAGCTCCACCCATGCCCGCCACTAAATCACCAATTAAAATAGAGTTATAATTAGAAAAAGTCGCCCAACTGACGCTGCCAAAAAATAGTGACCCGAAAAAAAACAGTCCCTTTTTCATATTCTTTTATAATCATCTTGGTAGCGGACAATATCATCTTCGCCAAAATAAGACCCTAATTGCACTTCAACAAAATACAAAGGGCTTTGACTGGTATTACGAATCCGATGTTTGGCACCTATAGGAATATGAATATACGTTCCCTTTGCGACGGGAATGATTTTGTCATTTAAAATAACTTCTCCTTGTCCTCGCGTAACAATCCAATGTTCTTCGCGCTGCGCGTGCGATTGATAAGAAATTTGCTGACTCGGATTTACTAAAATAACTTTTGATTTAAAGTCTTCGGTGTCTTTTAAAATTTCAAAGCGACCCCAAGGGCGGTCCTCAAAATCATGAGTTCTAATTTTTGGCGAATTTTTCTTTGCCAGCTCGTCGACAACTTTTTTTACATCCTGGGAAGATCCTTTTTTGGCAATCAAAAGGCTATCCCCTGTGTCGACAACCAATAGATCCTGAACATCAACCAGAGCCACTGTTTTCGCTCCTTGAGTATAAACAAAATTATTTTTTGATTTCTCACTGATGACTTCAGCTAAGCTATGAATTGCCTCGGGGCTTTCCGCCGCCACAGCATCCCAGGATCCGACGTCATTCCAACCCATTTCACTGGGAATGCAGACCAAGTCATTTCCTGATAGGTGTTCCATAATTGCATAATCCAAACTAATGTTCGGAAGCTTTTGATAAACTTCTGAAATATTTGAAAGATCTTTTTTCAAAGTTTCAACCGTTTTCCAAAGAGCCGATTGATGCTTTTTAAAATGCTCGATCATGGTTGAAACTTTGAAGACAAAAATTCCAGCGTTCCAAGAATATCCGCCCAGCTCCAAAAACTGCTGCGCCTTCTCTAAAGTCGGCTTCTCGTGAAATCGCTCAACGGCAAAGGCTTTTAACCCATGACCTTCGCCAATCATTTTCGATGATTGGATATAGCCATAGCCCGTTTCAGGATAAGTGGCGGTAATGCCTAGGGTCACCACGGCATTTTTCTGCGCCCATTCTTCACCTAGGTGGACAGCATCGATAAAAATTTTCTCATTGCGAATCAAATGATCAGAAGGAAAAATTCCCACGACTTCTTCGTTTTGGTTTTGCAAACTCAAAAAATAACAAAGAACGGCAACCGCAGGTCCAGTGTTTTTTCCGACGGGCTCGTACACTGTTTGGTTTTCAGCAAGGCCCAAAGATTTTAAATTAATTTCGGTCAGAGTTTTTAAAGCTGATCCCGTAAGAACCCAGGGGTTTCCTAACTTTTGACATCTCTTTAAAGTCATTGATTGCAACGGCTGATCAAAAAGCTGACAAAA
>JAYWDA010000113.1:0-1886 GCA_043780105.1 Pseudobdellovibrionaceae bacterium
GAAAAAGTAGTCACAGGACTTCTTAGAAAAAAATTAGGTTTTAAAGGAATTATTTTAACAGATGATTTAATGATGCAAGGGGCATCGCAGTTTGCAAACCCAGGTGAAGCCGCACTTATTAGTCTGAAGGCAGGGACCGACATTGTCATGGTGACCTGGTCTTTCAAAGCGCAATTGAAAGCTTTTTTAAGAGTGAAAGAGGCCATTCAAAATAACGAACTTCCTATGAGCGCCGTGGAAGAAAAACTTCGTCATATTTTAACCGCAAAATCTTTAGCAGATTTGCCTAAAAATTCATTGACGGTTCGGCAAATCGCCCAACAAAAAGATTTACCCCGAGAAAAATTAAAAGAAATCGAACAAACGGTTTTAGAATCCAACTTAAAATTTCAAGAGCAAAAGTTCGAGTCCATTAAGGCTGACCCACATTTTTGTGTTGTTTCTCCAAGTCAGCATTTTTTGGAATCCTTCAAGGCCGGCACAAATCTAAAGTTAAAGTATTTATTAGTGAACAGTCTATCGACCTCTCAGGTCTTAGAAAATTTAATTCGCAAGAACTTGTGTCAGAATTCTGTGATTTCGATTTATGGACAAAAAACAACGACTTTGGCAGAAGGTCTTTCACCAGAAACAAAAGCAAAAATGATGTTAGTTAATTTGAATGCGCCAATGTCTTTAGTGGACGAAGCTGCCTATTTGTCTGTAGTGAATTTATATTTTCCGCACTCAAGTGCTGGCCAGAAGCTGGCTCAGCATATGTTTCACCGAAAGCCTGCTGCGGTTTCTTATACTCCGCGCGCGACGTCTAAGTGAGCTCGAGCTCGCGAAATATCCCGCTGCGTTTCGTCCCACTGCTGATCATCCAAAGTTTCAATTAAAAGTTTCTTTTCGCTAGCAGCAATGATGGCTTTATCTTCTTCGATATTAATTTCTTCTGGTAGATCAACGATATCCGCCAAGATATCCACACCCTCAGGGTGGACTTCGCAGTAACCCCAGCTCACAATCACTGTTTTGTAAGCTGTTTCACCCTTCAGGCGCCAGCGCAAAACACCTGTTGAAAGGGTCGTGATCAGCGGAGCATGTCCCGGAAGAATATCAAGTTCACCGCGATATGCGGGAACTCGTACATCTTCAATTTCATGATCGACAAATATTTTCTTATCTGGCGTCAGCAATGAAAGTTTAAACATTTAGTCTCCAAACAGTTATCTTAGCAGTTACTGAGCCTGAATTTTTTTCGCTTTTTCAATGGCTTCAGCAATTGTTCCTACCATGTAGAAAGCTTGCTCGGGGAGCGCATCATGATTTCCATCAAGGATTTCACGGAAGCCACGAATGGTGTCTTTGATATCAACATATTTACCAGGCATCCCAGTAAACTGCTCGGCCACGAAAAACGGCTGCGACAAGAATCGCTGAGTTTTACGAGCACGACCGACCACAAGTTTATCTTCTTCAGACAATTCATCCATACCAAGGATCGCAATGATATCTTGAAGCTCACGGTAACGTTGCAATAAGGCCTGAACATCACGAGCTGTTTTGTAATGCTCTTCACCCACAATTTGTGGATCAAGAATACGAGATGTCGAAGAGAGTGGATGAACCGCTGGAAAGATCGCCATCGCAGCAATGTCCCGGTCCAAATTAGTTGTCGCATCCAAATGGGCAAATGTTGTCGCAGGAGCTGGATCCGTATAATCATCGGCAGGAACGTAAACCGCTTGCACTGACGTGATGGATCCATTTTTAGTTGAAGTGATTCGCTCTTGCATGGTTCCCATCTCTGTAGAAAGAGTTGGTTGGTAACCTACGGCTGATGGAATACGCCCCAATAAGGCAGAAACTTCAGAACCTGCTTGAGTAAATCGGAAAATATTATC
>JAYWDA010000114.1:0-3840 GCA_043780105.1 Pseudobdellovibrionaceae bacterium
CACAAAGTGGATCATTTAAATTTAATGTTCCTTCCCTTAGAACACCTCTTAACCATAAGTGTTCCAACTTCAACAGCTCTCGTCAATAAAAAAAATTCATTGAGTATTATTTTTGCTTATCAAGGTTAGAAACTGGGAGATCAAAAAATGTTTCCGTTTCTAATCTGCTTTTTCGGATATGCAATCAAGATTCGTCTGTTTTCGGCACTGTTTGATCGCTTTAATTTGGAAAAAAACATTCAAACGAAGGTGTTTGCAGCGATTTTATTTTTTGATTTGATGATCGCCATCGTTGTTTCATCAGTGCTCATCATCTGGTGCTATCACTTACTGAATATCATCCTGTTTTTCTTTGCACCCTATTGGCTTGAAACCCACCTTGAGAGCCAATTACAAAGGATTCTTGTGCCATTTTTAGATCACACAATTTTATCGATTCAAACCGGAATTCCACTCCGAAATGCGGCTAAAGAAAGTGCGCAAAGGTTCACTGGATGGAAGAAATACGAGCTTCTGAAAGCCTGTTCATCGTTAATTTTATCATCCGAGCAAATGAATCTTCAATCTGGCGTACTTTGTCACTTATTTGATGAAATAAGGTGGATTGATCAAGGTCGAAACAAAACTTTAGAGCAGTTAAAGTCACTCCGGTGGCATTATAAAGTGCATGAAGATTTTCGACGTAGGTCCGGACAAATTTCGCAACAAACCCGGATTCAAGCCATCGTAATGACCATTTTATATGTTTGTTTGCTGCTTTTTAATGGCTTCGAGTTTGGATTTGCAGATCATTTAGCCCTTATTTTATTTTCTGTGGCGCTTTTTAGTGTCGGATTGATTCTTGTTTTTACGATTGGACGGAGACTGAAATGGAAAGTATGAACCCAGCATTGTTACTTCTACTGACGGTCAAGCGCCATCTAGAGCGCGGACAATCCACTAAAATTGGAATCACGGAATACTTGCGAACTGAAGAGACAGTATTTCGAGATGAAGTGTCAACGTGGTTCAATTTATGGCAACAAGGTTTATCGACAGAAACAATTTTGCAAAAGCAAAGCTCAATTTATCGAAGTATTTTGCTACAAACATTAGAGCGCGGCCTTAAAGGAGATCCCATACATAGTTTTTTAATAGAGTTAGAAACAGAAATTATCAAAGCCTGCGAACACTCGCTCAGTCAGTCTTTGGGGCGATTGCCATTTATTTTATTAGTGCCACTTTTGTTATTTCAACTGCCCGCGTTCATGATTTTATTGTTCGGACCCATTTTAAGTCGTTTCCTTGAAGCTATGGGCACCCATTAGGCAAAGTTCTTGAAGTTCCAGCGCAACTATAGGAAAATTCCGGCACTATGAGGATCGCGATGGAGCCCAACGCAAAACAAATCGATTTCCAGGAATTGGTTGATGAGTTGATGAAAAACAAACCTAATCAAGATCGTGTTCGCGATCTTACTTCCAAATTAGGTCTTCCCTATCGTTTGGATCCTATTGAGCAGCTTGATTTTGTTCTAAAATCAGCTCACGGCTTCTTTTTTGAAGGATAAATTATGATCTATAACTCTGTGATTGAAACTATTGGCAACACACCCATTATTAAACTGCACAAATCGATGCCCGGTCCCCACGAATTTTACGCTAAAATGGAATATTTTAATCCTGGTGGAAGTGTAAAGGATCGGATTGCCTTCGCCATGGTCGAAGCCGCAGAAAAAAGAGGCGATTTAAAGCCAGGCGGAACTATTATTGAAGCCACTTCTGGAAATACAGGCCTTGGTTTAGCTCTCGTGGCTGTTGTTAAAGGTTATAAATGCATTTTTGTAATGCCAGATAAGATCAGTGAAGAAAAAAGAGCCATCTTGCGGGCCTATGGCGCTCGGGTTGTGATCACGCCAACGTCGGTTGAGCCTGAAGATCCTAGAAGTTATTTGTCAGTGGCTAAAATGTTGGTGGAAAAAACACCAAATTGCTTTTACGCCAACCAATATCACAACCCGGATAACGTTAAACAACACTATAAAGTGACTGGTCCCGAAATTTGGAAACAAATGGATGGGCAGATTGATGTTTTTGCAGCGGGTGCGGGAACAGGCGGAACGATTTCCGGTGTAGGTCGATATTTAAAGGAAAAAAATCCCAACATTAAGATTGTTTGCACTGATCCGGTCGGAAGTATTCTTTACGACCTTTATTATCATAAAAAAGTGGTGAATCATCCGACTCCTTACAAAGTTGAAGGCGTGGGCGAAGATATGTTGCCTGATAACGTCCATCTGGACGTGCTTGATGCGGTTGTTCAGGTCAATGATACCGAAGCTTTTGCGATGACTCGAAAATTGATTGCGGAAGAAGCACTTTGTGTTGGTCCTTCGAGTGGATTAGCACTTGTTGGCGCTATGAAGTTTGCAAAAACGCTGACCAAGCCATCAAAAATTCTTGTGATGCTAGCAGACAGTGGAAAAGCGTATTTAAGCAAAGCGTTTAATGACCAATGGATGATGGATAACCATCTTTTGGAGAAACAAGATCTAAAAAAAGCGTTCAATCAAATTATGCTGGCAGAAGATCTATATAAAGAAATGGGCTGGAGTTTTTAATGAAAAAGAAAATGGATAACTTAGGTTTTGCAACGCGCGCGATTCATGCCGGCCAAGAGCCAGATCCAACAACAGGCGCAATTATGACGCCGGTTTATTTGACGTCAACATATGTTCAAGAGTCTCCGGGTGTTCATAAAGGCTGGGAGTATTCCAGGACTCATAATCCAACAAGAAAAGCTTACGAAAATTGTATGGCAAGCCTTGAAGGCGGCAAGTACGGATTTGCTTTTGCTTCGGGTTGTGCAGCCACAACAACGATCATGCATATCTTAAAACAAGGTGATCATGTGATTGCTGGCGACGACATGTACGGCGGAACCTTTAGATTGTTTGATAAAGTTCTAAAAAATAACGGAACAGAATTTTCTTATATTGATCTCACAAAGCCTGAAAATTTTAAGCATGCGATTAAGCCAAATACAAAACTTGTGTGGTTAGAAACTCCGACCAATCCGACTTTAAAATTAGTGGATATCAAAGCTATTGCTGCAATGGCGGCCCAAAAGGGGATAATCACGGTTGTTGATAATACTTTTATGAGTCCCTATTTCCAGCGGCCCTTGGCACTTGGAGCGGATATTGTTGTTCACTCAGCAACAAAATATATTGGTGGGCACAGTGATGTTGTCGGCGGCGTTGCGGTCACGGATCGTTCGGACTTAGCTGAAAAATTGGGTTTTTTAAGTAATTCGATGGGTGGAATTGGCTCTGCTTTTGATGCTTTTTTGTGTTTACGCAGCTTAAAGACATTGCCACTTCGAATGAAGGCCCACGAAAAAAATGCGATCGCCATTGCGGACTTTTTGGAAGCTCATCCAAAAGTTGAAAAGGTGATTTACCCAGGTTTGAAATCGCATCCCCAGCATGCTCTGGCCAAAGAACAGATGCTTGGCATGGGCGGGATGATCACTTTTTACGTTAAAGGGGGCCTGTCTGCCGCTCGAACTTTCCTTGAAAGTGTGAATGTGTTCGCCTTGGCAGAATCCTTGGGCGGAGTTGAATCTTTGATTGAACATCCGGCCATCATGACGCACGCGTCCGTTCCAGCAGATATGCGAAAGACCTTGGGAATCGACGATTCGCTGATTCGCTTGTCTGTGGGAGTTGAAGATGTAGAAGACCTGTTGCAGGATTTGAAGCAGGCATTTGATAAGATCAAAGGTTGACTCATTTGACGCCTAAAGGTAACTAAGATTTCCGCGCGTGGCCAGGTAGCTCAGTCGGTAGAGCAGAGGACT
>JAYWDA010000115.1:0-5776 GCA_043780105.1 Pseudobdellovibrionaceae bacterium
TAACCTGAAGGCCAGTGTAAACTTTGTGGCCAAGACTTCGATGGAAGTTGGAGTCCGAGTTGACGCCGAAAACCCTAAGACGGGGGAAACATTTCACACAGCTTCTGCTTATCTGACTTTTGTTGCCATTGGCAGTGACGGTAGACCCAATATTGTTCCGCAATTACTTTTACAGAATGAGATTGAAAAAAGACGTTTTGATGAAGCTAGGCTTCGTCGCGAACATAGGCTTGCGACTCGAAAAGCCAAAGCGCTGTATCAGACTTAAGCCGCTTTTGCTTTCCTTAAATCAAATCCCTTACCCAGAGACTGCTCTACCATTTTTATAACCTGCGATGGATCAAATGGTTTTTCTAAAATTTGAAATTGATCTAACTTTGATCTTGCTTGAAGTGTCGAGAGGTCAACACTTCCTGTGATAAGGATGATAGGGGTAACAATTTTTAAAGCTCGAAGCTCTGCGATAAAATCTATACCTGACATTTTGGGCATGATCAAATCTGTTACGACGGTGTCGCACGGGCAGCTTTTTACAATTTGCAATGCTTCTAGTCCGTTACTTGCCACCAGGACTTGTTCCGCCAGAGGCGATAAAACGCTGACTAAAATTTGAACGAAAAACTTATCGTCATCGACGATTAAAAGTGTTTTCTTTAGGTTTGCCACAGTTGGCCTCCTTGAAGAGTCTTCTTTTTAATCGGTCAAAATCAGCGGGACTTGAGAGCTAAAACAAATAAAGTTCTATTTAATTAGGTAGTCTTTCCAGCGCGAAAGCAAGGTTGGTGTTAAGGAGGCATAACAAACCGTGCCTTCAGTGGCCGTCTCTTTTCGAGAGATTTTGGTTTCGCGGTCCAGGTCATAAATTTTATATTCTTCCATTCTTGGAAAATACAATTGCACATCAGTTTGCATTTCCCCGATGGTTTCCGCCATTAATTTTTTCAGCTGCTCGATCCCTTGACCTGTTAAGGCTGAAACAAAAACTCGTGGATACTGCTTCACTCGAAACTGTGCTTCGACAGGGCTTGAATCAATTTTATTAAAAATATGGATGATTTTTTTATCCTGCCAGTTAAATTCCTTAATTAATTCTTCGACCACTTCCATTTGGCGAACCATGTTAGGTGAAGAAATATCAACCACATGCAAAAGCACATCAGCCTCAGCGGACTCTTCAAGCGTTGCTTTAAACGCTTCAATCAACTGCGTGGGAAGCTTACGAATAAATCCCACGGTATCGGTCACAACCGCAGGGGGTGCATCCGGTAAAAATACTTTTCGTGTCGTGGGATCCAAAGTCGCAAACACTTGATTCTTTGCCATGACTTGTGAGCCTGTCAGACGGTTCAGAAGCGAGCTCTTTCCTGTATTCGTGTAACCAATCAAGGCAAAACTTGGAATCTCGTGACGACGTCTTGATGATCTATGCTGGGCGCGACTTTTTCTGACACCGTCTAATTTCTTCTTAATGACTGCGACTTTTTCTCGAATGCGACGACGATCATTTTCGATCGCTGTTTCACCGGGGCCTCGTGTACCAATTCCGCCCCCTTGCCGAGACAAAGACCCCATCCAAGCATCCACCATGCGTGGCATTTGATCTAACAGCTGGGCAAGCTCCACCTGCAGCTTTCCTTCAAAGGTTTGCGCGCGAAGGGCAAAGATATCTAAAATCAGCTGGCTTCGATCCATCACGCGAGCTTGGATTGATTTTTCTAAGTTTCTAATTTGGACGCCTGTTAATTGATGATCGATAACAACGATGGCAGCGCCAGCGTCGGCGACCATATCGCGAACTTCTTCGACTTTGCCGGTCCCGATCAGATAGGCCGGATTCCATTGAGGAAGAAGTTGGATCAACGAACCGACAACTTCGCCGCCGGCGGCAACGACAAGTTCTTCAAGTTCTAATAAGTTTTCTTTGATTTCAGAAAGGGCTTCGGTCTTAAGTCCGACACCAATAACCACGACTCGATCTTGAGTTTTGATTTTAGCAACTTGATAAGTCAACTTAAGTAAAGCCCTCGATTCTTAGACCCAGTGCCTGAGCCCTTTCTAAATAGTAGCATTTTTTAAGGTGGCCTCAAGAATTATTTTCTTAAGCGAGCTATAAGGAAAACTATGCTTTAAAAACATTTCCTGTGCTAGGTGTTAGAGATGAAGCCCACCGTGTTCAGCCTGCCCAAAGATGGAGAGGTTCAGTATTTTCCTGGCTTATTTGGCTCGGAGGAGAGTAATGATTTTTTAAATCGACTGCAAAAAGAAATTGTCTGGCGGCAAGAGCCCATCCGAATTTTTGGAAAATCAGTCATGCAACCGCGCTTAACGGCTCTTTATGGCGATCCAGAAAAAGAATATCGGTATTCGGGTTTATTGATGAGGCCGCTGGCGTGGAATAAAACTTTATTAGAAATAAAAAAACGCGTTGAAGCCTTATCTGATGTCACTTTTACCACCGCACTGCTTAATCAATATCGAAACGAAAAAGACAGTATGGGTTGGCACCGCGATAATGAAAAAGAGTTGGGCTCAAATCCTGTCATTGGTTCGGTCAGCTTTGGCGCGACTCGAACTTTTCAAATGCGGCTTTATTATGAAATAAACTTGAAGGTAGCTATTGATCTTGAACATGGAAGTTTTCTGCTGATGCGGGGGGCAACGCAGCACTTTTGGGAGCACTGCTTGCCGAAAAGAACAAAAAGTTATGACACAAGGATTAATATTACTTTCCGAGTGATAAAAAATCCTTAAATCGCTCATTAAGGCGCAACAACAAGTTTTTTTCGAAGTTCGTTTGCCGCCGCTTTAATTTGTTTCATGCGTTCAGGTTTAATTTTTTGCACCGATCTTGCCATCATCGATAGTCGCGGATTTTTCATAAAAAATTCAGAATGTTTTTCAATAAAACTCCAGTATAGGCCATCGACACCGTGACACCAATCACCCTCAGGATCGCCACCCATTTTTCGGTAATAGTTGGACCCACAAATATAAGGTTTGGTCGCAAAAATGCCGCCATCAGAAAAAATCGCCATGCCGTAAACATTCGGACCCATCACCCAGTCGGAGGAATCAATAAACATTTCCATAAACCAGCGGTGTGCCTCATGCGGGTCGACTTCAAGGAGTAGCATCATGCTTCCGACCACCATTAAGCGTTCAATATGATGAAGGTAGCCGTGTTTTTGGACTCGATCTAAAGCGCGATCCAGGGGCGGGATTCCAGTTTTTCCGCCGTACCAAGCGTCTGATAATTTCATATGATGATTCCAGAAATTTGAGATCTCTTGGACTTCGCTGTAATTTTGGTAAATGCCGTGAACAAATTCGCGCCAGCCAATCACTTGACGAACAAATCCTTCCAGCGAAGACATAGGGGTTTTTTGCGCTTTGCCGTGTTCTGTGACGATTTCAATCACCTCAGCAGGCGTGCACAAACCGGTATTCAGGAACGGCGTTAAAACAGAATGAAAAAGAAATGTCGAATGCGGCGGAATTGCATCTTCATAAGGGCCAAATTCATGCAAGCGTTCTGTGGCAAAGTTTTTCAGCCAAAGACGCGCGCCTTTACGATCCACCGGCAGCCAAAAGGGGCCAGCTAAACCGGGGTGATCACCAAAATGCTGTTCACAAACTTTTGTCACAGTTGCAATGATAGGTGTGGATTTTATTTTTGGCAGATCCGGAGTTTGCATTGTCTTTGGTAAAGCTTTTCGGTTGTCTTCATCAAAGCTCCATTGCCCGCCGACAGGATTTAATTTTGCATCGACTAAGATTTTAAGTCTTTTGCGCTGACCTTCATAAAACGTTTTCATAAAGGGGCGTTTTGATTTTCCCAAATAATCTTTAAACTGCTGACGGCTGGTCATAAACATCGGAGTCTGCCAGACTTCAGTTTCAATTTTCAGGGCGGCAAATAAATCCAGCAGACGTGTTTCAAAAAACTTATCTTCAATTTCAAATAAATATATTTTCGTTATTTTATTTTCTTTAATATATTTTTTAAGGCCTTCTTCGTACGTTTTATCTTTAGGTTTTGCCTGAAGCTCTTCGTAATGAACTTTTATATCTTTGTCTTTCAGCTCAGCGGCATAGGTTCGCATGGCAGCTAAGAAAAAAATTATCTTTTGCTTATGAAAGCGGTAATAGGTGCAAAGTTCGACGTCTTCTCGCATAAAGACAGTGAAGTCTTTTTTTGGACCCATATTTTTTTTAAGCAGACTGGGCTCAAAAAGCTGGTTTCCTAAAATCAGGACAAGATTCATAATTGATCCCCATTATTAAGTAAGTTTGAAATAAAGTCAGGTGCATCCATTTGTAAAATAAATTGAAGACCGAACTGCGCTGATTGAATCATACCTTCTAAATCATCCAGCCTTTGTGAGTTAACACTTTCAGATTTTAAGTTTTTCCGAAGAGCGCGCAGTTTTGCCTGGGCTTCATTGATTAAAGGCTGTTCCCTGTTTTCTAAAACTTTGCGGATCACTTTAAAAACATCGGGATCGGCGGTAAAGAATTTAGTTTTCGCGTCCTTTGACTGAGCCGGAAGGATCAGCTTCCAGGCTTCGAGCTCAGCCAAGGCGGGACTGACCAGTGCCTTTGATACGTCTAGGCGGCGAACAAGCTGTGTGGCTGAGAGGGGAGCGTGAGAAAGATAAATCTGCGTCCAAAGTGCCCCATGAATTCGCCTGAATCCCCAATAGCGAATAAAGTTTCCCACAGCGATGGAAAGCGCGCGCATTTCTTTTAAATTAGGCAGACTATCTTGCTTTTTCACTTAGTTCACACTAGTATGAACATTATGAAATATCCAATGAATTTTAAAGCACAGTCTCAGGCTTCAAACGGAACCGGCGGAACTTGGGAAATTAAGTCCTACGAGTCACAAGCTAAGTGCGCAATTCCCCCAGAATTTGGTGGACCTGGTGGCGCGTTTTCACCGGAAGATTTATTTGCCCAAGCTCTGACCAATTGCTTCGTGGCCACGTTCAAAGTCTACGCCCAGGCATCACGAGTCGAGTTTCAAAGCGTCGATGCTTCGTCTGATTTAGTTGTCGATCTTAACGAAGCGGGAAAGCCCGTCATGAAAAAGCTAACTTTAAGCGTACAAATCCAGGGCGCCAAACAACCAGACCGAGTAAAAACTCTGGCTGAAAAAGCTTTCGCATCGGGATTTATTCTGAATTCCGTAAAAACCGAATTAGAATTCCATCTGCAAGTTTCCTAGTTCGGCTATGTTTTCTCAATAATGTGGCTTCACCACCGTAGCGGGTGTAATCCCGATTCCTTGGCATATTTAAACTTATTATGCTGCGAGCAAAAGCTCCTTAAGTTGTCCGTCGAGTTATCACCCCCAGCCCAAATAGGTTGTATGTGATCAATTTCCAAAAACCGAAGACTCCCACAAATTTTATTCGTCAGCGGATCTTTGAACTGACAGCATTTGTCGTTGTTAAAAATTGTTTTACGAAGATTTGGCTTGATGACCTTGCGAGCAGGAGAAAGCATTGAATATGTGGCAGGATTGTTTCCTTTAATGGTATTAATTTGATCCAGGCTCGGTAAGTTTATTTTTTCGGTTACCTTCACGATCGGGCTGGGCCGTTTAATTTCAGTTCGTCGCTGTATTTCTTTTTCTGCTAGAGCAGTAAAAACATCAGCCCATTTTTGATTCTGTAAAGCATGTGACATCAAATCAGAAGCTTCTTCTAAAATGGCTATTTGTTCCTTGGAAAAAGTAACCGTTAATGTGACGGACTCGTTTTGATGAATTCTT
>JAYWDA010000116.1:0-5053 GCA_043780105.1 Pseudobdellovibrionaceae bacterium
GTTTTCTTCGCTAGCAGGCAAAGGGCCTGGCGCTGCTCCGTTACGACGTATTTCAAATCTTGAATATTTAAATTCGATTAAACATGCGAATATTTACCAGTTTACAAAACAAAATAGTCCAAATGATGGAGATTTCGCTCCATGGGAAAATGAAGTCTGGAATGCCTTTTCGACAATGCCATTTGATAACGCGACTGCGCGATTAGGAACGAATGAGACATCGGCGACACTCTCTGAGTCTAGACTCTCTTCTTACATTACGATTGCAGATACCATCTCTAAAAGAAATACCGCTTATAGTGCAAGACTGAAAGCCTTTGTAGGAGCGTGTGCCGTCGATAATGCAACATTTAATAATGCCTTATGCATCGATAACTTTATTAAAAGTTTTGGTCTGACACTGTTTAGAGGTCCGGTTAGGCCTGCCGAAATTTTAGAATTAAAAAATGGAGCCACGACTTGGCAGCAGCTGATTGGTCGCATGTATTTACATCCCCGATTCCTGATGCAAATTCACCGCGACGGAGTTCCCATCGAATCCGGGTCAGATGTTTACCAGCTGACGGACTACGAATTAGCCGCAAAGCTTGCCTCTGTGTTTTGGAAAAGTATTCCTGATCCGCAAGGTCTTGAGGCAGCTGCCTCAGGCGCTTTAAAAACACCAGCAGGTTTACGAGCAGAAATTACTCGTATTGTAAATTCACCTAAGACAAAGATTGCAATGACTGAATTTTATACTCAGTGGTTAGCGTTTAAGCGGGTATCCTTCAAGTGATCAAATTCGAAAATACCTACTACCTCTGGATGAAAAATTAGACGGCATTGATGGCATAGAAGCCGCAGCCCTTAAAGACGGGCAAGATTTTTTGAACTATGTGACGTGGCAAAATAATGGAACTCTGGAAGATATTTTTAGAAGTCCTGCCATCATGACAACTCATCCTGGCTTAGCAAAAATTTATGGTACCACGCCCAGAGCGGATGACAGCCAACCTCCCAAAATTGATACGACAGGAAATTTTAAAGGTATTTTAAGCCGAGCGGCTATCACCCAACAAAAAACCTCTAATAATGGGGATCCAAATATCATCCAACGAGGTGTTTTGTTATCAACAAATATCCTTGGATTTTCTTTAGGTATGCCCGCTAATTTTAACGAACAAGAAACACAAGCATTAAATATCCCCGCAAGCTCCAGTGTTCGCTTTGAAACGACTCAAAAAACAAAGCCTGCAAACTGTATGGCCTGTCACTCTACTATAAACCCGGCAGGATACTCATTAGGAAATTATGATTCCGTGGGACGATATATCACAACAGAAAGACGCCCGTATTATGATTACACGGTCAATGCTTGGAAAGAATACTTAAATCCTGTTGACGCCTCAACCACTCTTTTTATTAACGGTCAAACTTACAACATTAATAATCTTGAAGATTTTGTGAATGCGATTTTTACCTCAGGTCGAATTTACGAAGCGTTTTCAAATTATTATTTTAAATTTAGCTTTGGTCGAGCAGAGTCTGTGGAGTTTGATCGACCCTTGCTTGAAAGTTTTCGCAATAATTTAAAAATAAAATCAATAAAACAATCCTTGATTGAAATGGCCATGCACGAGCATTTTTCAAAAACCAGAGAAGCAAGGTAGGGGATCAGTATGAAAATACGTAAAGATCAAAAAACTGTAGAAGTAAATTTAAAATCTAGACGGATGTTTTTAAAATCAGCCTCGGGCCTGACGTTAGCAATACCGCTGCTGCCGTCGATGTTAACTTTAACTGCGGAAAAAGCACTCGCCCAGGTGGCTGTGGTGCCTCAACGATATGTTGGTATCGTAAATCCTTTTGGGGGCTTGCAAAATAAAAACTGGTTTGGAACAAATTTACCAACAACCAGTTTGCCCTTGTACACAGGGCATAATGGTAAAATAGGTCAAATTTCATCACTTGTTGGCATCAATGGATTATCACCAGTCTTAGATTCTAGTTTTCAAAATTTGTGGTCGTACTCAAATGTTATCGTAGGTGCCGATCAACCCCATTATTTTGGACATAATAAATGCGCCGCTTTCGGGGCCTTTGCTCCCCCAACGCCGGGTTATGAGTCACTTTCTGACCAGTTTAGTTTTGCAGGTAAAGGCGGCTTAGCTGGTAATATCCCAAGTATCGATCAGGTTTTTGCCTTTGCCGGTGGAAATGGAATTTATGGAAATGATATTGGAAGCAGAAAGCGTATTGTTAATATTGGCGCTGGATCTATCTCCTTTGGCCGGAATGATTATTTTTCGCCCGATGACCCCGTTGTCAATCAAGATAGAATCAATAGCACTGCGGGAGTTTTTACCTACCTATTTGGCTCGGTAAGCCCTGGTCCGTTGACAAACCAAAACACAAATCCATTAATCGCTTTAATTAATGAATTTTGGCCCAGCGGTAAATCGATTTATCGATTCTTATCAACAAAGGATAGGCAGTCTTTGGATCAATTGTTTGATTTAGCTCAACAGACGGCGACACAATATTCTAAACAAATTCCTGCTTGTGATAAAACGGTATCTAGCGTGTTGAATACAAATTCTTGGGACACATCTAAGGCCTCAGAATTAAATCTTATGGCTGAAATTATTGCGCTTGCTTTTAAGTGTGATATCACAAGGATAGTCAACGTAGCGATGTCTGCAGCAACTCCGCAGGGAAAAGATTGGCATGCGATATCCCATTCGCCAGACGCGGGGTTTGATGTGGGCCAAGATGATCAAGTCATTATCCATAAAATGTTTTCACAAAATTTTGTTTCTAAATTGGGGCAAAGCTTATTAGTGACCGATCCTTTTGACTCTGGTTCTACAATTTTAAAAAATTCCATGATTGTTTGGTCGCATGAAAATAAGGCGGCCCATGATAATTATTGCCAACCTTATTTTATGATGGGATCAGCGGGTGGTCGCTTAAAAACCGGCTTGATGGTTGATCTGCGAAATAAAGACGTTGCACCTTTTGGGACGGACTTTGTCGGGGATCCTAAGTACAAAGGTGATATTATAAACCGAATGTGGGCAACCATGTTGCATGGAATGCGGATTCCGCCAACGCAGTACGAATTTCAGCGCGGTGGAACAGATCTGACACAGTCTTTGTTTAAGGGTTACGGACATGTCATCAAGCAAGACCTACGGTATTATGAGAGGGTCAATCATAACCTGTCCAAAGTTGGTGATCCCTGGGAATTTTTGATCAACGCTTGATAAAAAGACAATAGGTAAGATCTAAGTTATCCGGGGTGATAAAAATGAAATCCAAAATTAGCAGATATTTTTATATTAATATTATCCTCGTCGGAGTCTTGATTCCGTTTCAGAATTGTTCCTCCCAATTTCAACCGGCAGCGTTAGCGACCAATCCCAATTTAAGTGCCGCCAGCAGTATTCCTAATGCACCAGCGGCTGCAGTTCCTGCCCCTGCTACGGGGATTATGAAAACTGTGTTTATAGCAGCGGGTGATAATGAAAGAACTGTGATGTCTTGCGATGATGGTAAAACTTGGATCAATGATCGATCGGCAGACGACAGTGCCCGCGGTGAAATTATTGGGGGACACTCACCAAGAACTTTTTATGGAATTGATAGTGCCGATGGATACTTTTATATTAATTATGGCTGGGGCTACAATGGGAGTCTTAAAAAATCAAAAGACTTAGTTAGCTGGGAAGTTGTGCGTAGCGGTTCCTGGGGCGGCGGCATCGCTGCCTTCAGTGGTCAAATTTTTCATATGGGCAGTGACTGGTCGACCTCAAATACTTATGGAAATTTATGGAATAAATTATTAAATGTGACTGATGTTGCAAATGGCCTATCGTATCCGGCAGTCTATAGGGTGAATAATAATATTTTTATCGTGGGTCGTGGCGCGAATATGGCCGCCAGTAGTAGTATGGGAAATCAATGGACCTTACTTAATAATGTCCTTCCTTCTGAATCCCAGTTGCGGTCATTTGCTGAAGGAAATGGTGTTATCGTTACCGTCGGAAAAACTTATGTGAATGGAAATTTAAGCAGAGGCTATGTAACGCGTTCGACGGATAATGGAAAATCATGGTCTTCTGCCGCCTTAGGAAACGATTGGACGACAGTTGTTTTTGATGGAAATCAGTTTGTAGCTTGGACTAATGCTGTAGATAACGCGCGAGTTTATAAAAGTACAGATGGGCTGAATTGGACCAATTCTTTCGTGAAGATCAACGGTCAGAATGCAGGTTGGTTTTTTGCTCCGGCAGCAAGCTATAACAAGAAGACAGGCACTTATTTATTCGTCAGAAGTGGAAGCGATTACGGTGGGCAAGAGGTTTACAGAAGCACAGACGGCGAAAACTGGATAAAGTCGGATCCAGCTATATTCAAGGATGGTCATCGAATTCAGTCAATATCGGTTCACGAAATCGATGCGGCCTACTGTATTCCAAAAATATAAACTATGAAGGTGACCCTTGCGATTGCAGGACAACGAAACCCTGACGGTGGGAAGGGCGAAAGGTTAAATTTTCATTAAACAGTCTTTCCAAGAAGTCCACTTTTTGATGATAGCAAAAAACAGAAGATTTTTGATTTAAAATTCCAGCGGTATCTGTAAAAAGAGGCAGCTCGGTCAAAAAATATTTTACAGCATGAAGCAAAACATCTTCAGTTAAATCATCTGGATGTGGCACCTTATTCTCCATCACCCACCGAGACGCTTCTAAGCATTCCTTACGAAATAGAGGATCACTTTCAAAAAGATTTGAAAGTGCCTGAAAAGAAGTTTGATAAGCTGCGCTTGAGGTCAGCCGTTTCCAATCGACAATCATTTCGTCAATCTCAGCACTTGAGAACGAAAGCCCCTGTAAGGCTCGAACGATTTTGTTTTTAAGGTACTGGGCTTGTCTGCGAGCTTTCCATTCCGCTTTTTCAGAGCTGTAGCCAACGGCTTCCAGCGTGTAGGCAGCAGGAACATCAGGAATAAAAAAATGCATCGCTTTAAAATTTGATTGGCCCCAAATAGCTAAGTCCCTAATTTTTG
>JAYWDA010000117.1:0-5261 GCA_043780105.1 Pseudobdellovibrionaceae bacterium
AATATGACTCCACCTAAAGGCACATTCCCCTCCAAACTTTAGTTACATTGGGTCTAAACTGTTATATACATCCCTGAAAAGAAAACCAAGGATTAAAAAACAACCTCGGGCGAGTTAACACACGATAATGACAACAGAATTAACCCACACAAGACTTGAATCAATTCTCGATCGAGAGTTCGAATTACAGAAAAAAGTGATTCGCCTTGTGGGCACAACTTCGCCACTGACATTAGCATTTTTCTTTTCTCAAACTTTTTCTAAACATATTAATAACTTGCCGCATGTGGTTGTATTTCCAGACGAAAAAAGCTGCCGCATATTTCAGCAATGTTTAGAGGTTTTTAATCCGCAAAAAAATAGCTGGATTCTGCCGGGCTTCGACGTGTCTCCATTTTCAGGTCTGTATCCAAATTCAAAGGTCATCAATGAACGGTTAAACTTTCTTTACCGTGCGCAAAACTCAAAGCCAGGCGACCTTTTTCTTGTCACCGCTGAATCTTTAAGCCAGCGAACACTTCCTTATTCTGTTTTTTCACAAAAAGTTTCGCGTTTTGCGATCGGCGACTCGATTCCAGAAAATTTTTCGGCGCAGCTTCAAGCTCTTGGATATTCCTCAGCTCCGATGGTTGAAGATGTCGGTCAGTTTGCCATTCGTGGCGGAATTATCGACATCTTTTCAGCAGCGCACACGGCACCTGTTCGGATTGAGCTTTTTGGGGATCAAATTGAATCTTTAAGACACTTTAATATTTCTGAACAGCGAAGCACTGATGAAATCACTGAATTTCATATCATCCCGGCTCGCGAAGTGATGTTTACCGACGAAAACTACGAATCAATGGTCGCCCGTGTTCGTGCACATTTGTCAGATCGCAAAGTTTCTAAAGAAGATTCCGAAGAATTGATTAGAGCCCTGGTTCTTAAAAACTTTTATCCCGGCATTGAATTCCTTTTGCCCTACTTTTATTCAAAATTAGATTCTGCCTTAGATTATTTTTCAAGTCCCGTCAGGATTTGGTCAAATGATCCCCCAGAAATTTCTCGCAAACAGGACGAGGTCTGGTCGGATCTTAAAAAAGACTTTCAAAACTCAGAAAGTATTTTAATTCGCCCCGAACTTGAGCTTTTGTACACACCTTTTGAATCTTTGAAGTGGCCCGAAGATTCTATCGAGATTTCTATTTCAAATCTTGAATTCCTGGAAGAGCAGACCGACGCCATCAGCACTGTTCACTACCGAACCCAAAGTTTGACTGATTTTCAAAACTTATCCATCAGCACAACTGTCGGAACTGATGCATGGATTGTTTCCATCAAAAGTCGTTTGGAAAAGTGGCGTGCAGATAACTACAGAATAGTCATTGCAGTTAAAAATCCACTTCTTCAAAATAGGCTTAAGCTTTTGCTTGAAAAAATGGGCCTGAAAAGTGCACAACCTGCCGTTAATGAGTTGCATTGGGATGCGTGGTTGCAAGAGCAGGATCGTGATCCAAAGCTTATTCATATTTTACCTCAAAATATTTTTGAAAGTCAGCGCATCGACGAAGAACGTCTGATTTTTTTACGAGAGTCTGATTTCTTTGGCGCTAAAGAGCGTAGGAAATCAGTTGATGCTTCGGAGGATTTTCAAAAAAAGGCCCGCCGTCTTAGTTTCGGAGATTTAAAGCCTGGTGATTTTATCGTGCATGTAAAGCACGGCATTGGCCAATATGAAGGTCTGCGCATCATGAATATCAATGGTGCTGACAGTGAATTTATTCAGCTGTCTTACAAGGATAAAGATAAACTTTATCTTCCCGTTTATCGAATCGGCCAAATTCAAAAGTATTCGGGTCCAACTTCGGCGGCTCCTTTAGATCGTCTGGGCGGACAAGCTTGGGAAAAAACAAAAATTAAAGTGAAGGGCCACTTGCGGGATATGGCCGCAGATCTTCTGCAGCTTTATGCAAAACGCGCCGAGATTTTACGCCCGGCCTTTAAAATAAACGAAGCGGAAGTGGCACAATTTGAACGCAGTTTTCCTTACGAAGAAACTGATGATCAATTGCGAGCCCTTAATGATATCACCAAAGACTTTCTTTCTCCACGTCCTATGGATCGCTTGATTTGTGGTGATGTTGGCTTTGGAAAAACAGAGGTCGCGATGCGCGCCGCCTTCTTTACTGTTCAAAATCAAAAACAAGTGGCTGTGCTTGCTCCGACGACAGTTCTTACTTTTCAGCATTTAGAAACATTCAGAAAAAGATTTCATGGCTGGCCCATTCGCATTGAAGCCATCAATCGTTTCGTGAATCCAAAAGAAACAAAAAAGATTCTAGCGGAAGCGGCCGAAGGAAAAGTTGATATTCTCATCGGCACCCATCGGATTCTTAGTAAAGATGTCATCTTTAAAGATTTAGGTTTATTAATAGTTGATGAAGAACAGAAATTTGGCGTAGCTCATAAAGAGCGCGTGAAGAAAATGAAGACGCAGATCGATACTCTGACCTTATCTGCGACACCGATTCCAAGAACATTAAACATGAGCCTTGTTGGCATCCGAGATTTAAGTTTAATTAACACAGCCCCCGTTGATCGCCTGCCTACCAGAACTTTTATATGTAAATTTGAAGCAGAAACTTTGAAGAAAGCGATTGAGGCCGAGATCGCTCGGGGCGGTCAGATTTATTTTGTGCATAATCGCGTTCAATCTATTTATGGCGTCGCTGATGAAATCAGGCAGCTAGTTCCAAAAGCTCGAATTAAGGTCGCTCATGGGCAAATGCCAGAGCATGAGCTTGAAACCACCATGCTTGGATTTTTTCATCATGAAGTTGATCTTTTAATTTGTACAGCCATTGTAGAAAGCGGCATGGACGTTCCAACAGCCAATACTATTTTTATCGATCAAGCCCATATGTTTGGCGTGAGCCAATTGTATCAATTGCGAGGACGCGTCGGTCGCGCCAAGCAGCGAGCCTACTGTTATTTAGTTTTACCGCGCGATAAAAAAATTGATTCCCACGCCCAAGAGCGCCTGAAAATTATCCAGGAAAATACAGCTTTAGGCAGCGGGTTAAAAATTGCCCAGTATGATCTAGAACTCCGCGGTTCAGGAAATATTTTAGGCGAAAGCCAAAGTGGACATATAGATTCAGTTGGGTACGAACTTTATATGGATCTATTGGCTCAGGCTTTAGCCGAAGCAAAGGGTCAGCCCATTGATGACTTCGAGCTTGATCCTGAAGTTAATTTAAGAATCCCAGCGCTGATTCCAGATAGCTATATTCCAGATATTCGCCTGCGACTTTCTTATTATAAAGCGCTTGCCGATATTAAATCTGAAGATGATTTAAATCAGATTGAAGCCGAACTTCGTGACCAGTACGGGGAAATTCCAGAAGCGACAGTGAATCTTATGGGTCTGATGTTGATTCGAAAGCAGTGTAAAGATTTAGGTGTGCGCGATATTAGTGCCGGCGTTAAATCAATTTCACTTATTTTTACAGAAAAAACGCGGCTCAAAACTGAAACTGTTATTTCTTTAGCAACTCGGGAAAACAAAAAGTATTCTATCACTCCAGATCATCGACTGAATGTCAGACTGAATGCGATCACTTGGTCTGGTGTTTTTGAGGAATTAAATTATTTGCTAAAACTCCAGCCGAAGGCCTAAGCCAAGAATAAAATTAGAGGCCAAGCTTGATTCGGTTTTTTTCAATGTTCTTAAATACTGAGTCGCAAAGATATCCAGATAAGTATTTTGAATTCCATTTTCATTCAGTGTTCGATTTGCTGTTTCCAGATCCATCCAGTTCAGTTGAAATAAAGCCCCAAAGGTATAATCAAATCCGACACCTGAGGTAAGGGTACCGCCATTGATTGAACCAGTTTCGCTTTCTTTAATTTTCATTTGCCAAATAGAACCCGCTACGTAGGGAACGATGTAAGGCTCGGATAATAAGTTATCTAAGGCGTACATTCCGCGGCCAAAATATTTATATACACCCATCACTCGGCTTGCGCCAAAAAAAGTTGTCGTTGCTTCGCCGTAACCTATCCCAGCTAAAAAACTGAGCGAACCTAAGACAAAATTATATTTATATCCACCCTCAAATGAGGTTAAGGCGATGGGTGTTTTTTTGTAAGTGTCTTCGTAATATTCCGAATCAATCAGCGATTCCCATCTGCCCGGAACATAGTTTTCTAAATGAATTCCAAAGTTAGCTCCGTGAGTTCGTCGTCGCTCTTTGTAAGGCGCGTAAACATCGATGGGATAATTAATTTCTACAAGGCGAGCCTCGTCTTGAGCAATCGCTACGGCTTTACTTGGACCAAAGGCCTGAACTGAAAGCACTGTGATGAAGAAATAAAACAAATGTTTCAAGACTCGAAGTTCCCTTTGAAAATGCCGATTAAATAGCAGTTATGTCTAAGTTTAAGTCCATTGCGCACCTTCTAGCTATCCTGTTTTTAGTTTCGGGTCTTTTTCCGAACTATCTTCTAGCTCAGGAGCCGCTCAAACCCACTGCAAACGCCCCAGATCCGATTCGCGATATGATTGCGAAAATGACTTTGGATCAAAAGGTCGGGCAATTATTTATGATTGGATTTTCGCAAACCTCTCTTGATCCAAAACTCAAAACTTTTTTGGCTAAAATTAAACCGGGTTCGTTTCTTCTTTTTAAAAGAAATATTAAATCCCTCGAACAAGTTCGCGAGATGAACCGCGAACTCACACAAATTTCAATTGAGAACACAGGTGTAAAACCACTGATTGCCGTCGATCAAGAGGGCGGTTTTGTTTCAAGAATTCCCGTTCAGCCGCCAATGCCAAGTGCTTTGGCTTTTGGGCAGACACAATCTTTACCCTTAGCAGAAAATTATGGAGAAGAAGTCGGACATTTGTTAAGTGATCTGGGTTTTTCCATGAATTTGGCGCCCGTCTTAGATCTTTCAGATCCTCAAGAACCCAGCTTTATTGGTGTGCGATCTTTTGGTGGGAATCCTAAAAATGTAGGCGATTTTGGTTTTTCAATTTCGAAAGGACTTTGGAAATCAAAAATTATTCCAACGGCGAAACATTTTCCAGGCCTGGGATCAAGTCTTGATGATTCCCATTCCGCGCTTGTGACACGAATCACTAGCATGGATGATATGCTAACAACCGATTTGAAGCCATTCGAAAAGTTTGCTGAGCTTGGTCCGGAGTCAGCTGTCATGGTTTCTCATTTAAGTTATCCTGTGCTTGATCCTGCTAATGTGCCTGCTTTATTTTC
>JAYWDA010000118.1:0-3229 GCA_043780105.1 Pseudobdellovibrionaceae bacterium
GTCGTGAAAAATCTAAGTGGAGTTTTTACAGCTTTGATCACACCTTTTAAGGATCAGAAAATAGATTTTTCATCTCTAGAGAAATTAATAGAGCAGCAGGTCGCTGGCGGCGTTGATGGTTTTGTTATTAACGGAACCACGGCGGAAAGCCCAACATTAAAAATTGAAGAGCGCGAAGAAATTTATAAATTCATTAGAAAAAATGTTGGTTCTCAAAAAACCTTAATTTTTGGAACAGGTTCTAATGATACTGAAAAAACAATTCAGGATTCAATCCGAGCCCAATCGCTTGGAGCCGACGCTCTGCTTGTGGTAGTTCCGTATTACAACAAACCTCCTCAGCGCGGCCTTTTGAAACACTTTACACAAGTAGCAAGCGCCGTGGAAATCCCGGTCTTTCTATACAACGTTCCAGGCCGGACCGTCGCGGCTCTAAGTGTCGAAAGCATCGCCGAATTAAGCCATGTGAAAAATATTGTCGGAATCAAAGAGGCCACAGGCGATATTCAATTTTTAAAAGAGATTAAAAAAAGTGCAGATAAAGATTTTATTTATCTTTCTGGCGATGACGGTACGTACGTTGAATTTTTAAAAAACGGCGGACATGGAGTGATTTCAGTCACATCGCATTTATTTCCTGAGGCTATGAAAAAATGGCAAGTGATGGTTTCGGCAGGTCATGGCGAACAAGCCCTTTCAGATTTTAAAAATTATAAGAATTTAACCGATTTGTTATTTGTTGAGGCCAATCCAATCCCTGTAAAGGCAGCCTTAAAAATGATGAACATAATCAAGGACGACGAACTTCGCTTGCCGCTTGTTGCATTGGAGGAAAAATGGCGAAAACCAATTCAAGACGAATTAAAAAAACTAGCACTGATAAAATAGGTCCTATTCTTAAGGACGAAAAAAATAAAATTGGCGTTTTTGGAGCCAGCGGTCGAATGGGTCAAGAGGTCTTGGCTGTGCTTAAGGAATTGCATGGTGAAAAATCCTATTTGGCGGTCTCTGATTTAAAAAATCCCGTTTGTAAAGAAATAAAAATCTGGATCGATTTTTCCTCTCCGGCTGGATTTACAGAGATCTTTGGTTTTTGCCAAAAAAATCAACTAGCCTTAGTTTCAGGAACAACGGGTCTTTCAAAAGAGCAATTAAAGACCATGAGACAAACAACAGTTCCGCTGTTGTGGTCACCGAATATGAGTTTAGGAATTAATATTCTACTTAAAGCGGTGAGGGCCCTTAAAGGCGCCGAAGGTTTTGATCTTCAAGTTGAAGAATTTCATCATCGTCGAAAAAAAGATAAGCCCAGCGGGACGGCACTTCTAATTCAAGAAGAGCTAGAGTCCTTTCTGGGTGTCAAAATTGAAAAGCCCGTATCTATTCGCGGTGGTGGAATTTTTGGAATTCACAAAGTTTGGGCTATGTCAGAAGAGGAAACGATCACCTTTGAACATCAGGCTTTGAATCGACGAGTTTTTGCAAAAGGTGCCGTTCAAGCGGCGCAGTGGCTGAAAAAGCAGAAGCCAGGTTTTTATTCCATGCAGGATTTGTTGGAGCGATCGTGACTCGACACTCGGCGCTGGTTTTAATTTCGATTAAAATGATCGCGGGTGTGGAAATACTGAAGCGTTTGGTCAATGAATTAAAGCTCATTTCGTGGGAGATGGAATTTTCATCAGTCTATGTGCAGTACGAAACTGAACAAAGATATGACTTCGATGCCAATTTAATCACTGTGTTAAAGATGGGAACAGATCTTGATCCTAAGGAGTTAGCTAAAAAAGTACTTCATACTCAAAATTATCTTTTATCTTTCACAGGTCCCGAGCGTGTGAAGATGACTTTGCTTGCATTAGATTTGGAAACATTGATGGTTCCAGACTTGACGCTGCCTCACCCCAGTTTGCATATAGATCCCTTGGTGATTCGCTGTGCGACAGAAGTTTGGGGAAACTTTGAGCATCCAATTTTGAAGAAAACGTTGCATGAATTAGCTCGGTCACTTCCGCCGATTACGAATGCCGAATTTATGTTGCAAGGAAAAAGCTTGGTCCTGTGACGGGATTTGAGTATAAGCATAGCAAGACCCGGAGGCCCGCATGAAATTTTTCTTAGATAGCGCTGATGTGAATGAAATTAAACAAGCTCACTTACGAGGTTGGGTTGATGGCGTAACAACAAATCCTACGCTGATTGCAAAAATGGGCCGACCCTTTAAAGAAGTGATAAAAGAAATTTGCTCGATCGTTCCTGGTCCCGTTTCAGCGGAAGTGATTGCCTTAAAAGCCGATGAAATGCTGAAAGAAGCTGAAGAGCTTATTAAAATTGCTCCAAATGTGGTGATTAAAATTCCAATGACTGAAGACGGCATGATTGCTGTTAAAAAATTAAGTCATGATGGGGTAAAAACCAATGTTACTTTAGTTTTTACACCCCTTCAGGCATTGCTTGCAGCAAAAGCTGGAGCCACGATGGTTTCTCCGTTTGTCGGGCGCCTTGATGATATTGGGCAAGATGGAATGGTTTTGATTTCTCAAATCCTTCAAATTTTTCAAAACTATGAATTTAAAACTGAAGTTTTAGTGGCCAGCGTTCGCGGTCCTCAACATTTGCTCGCTGCCGCGGAGATGGGCGCACACATTGCAACGATTCCATTTAAAGTAATGCAGCAATTAAGTCATCACCCATTGACCGACAAGGGCTTAAAGTCATTTCTTGATGACTGGCAAAAATCCGGATTGAAATTGTGATTAGAGCTTTTAGCCGAAGCATTTTATTGATTTGTGCTGTTGGGATTTCTTCATGTGCGACCAATCAACCTGGAACTTTGATGGAAGAAACTCCACTTAATATGAGTGAAAGCCGAAAAGCAGTTATTTCAGTGATCGGTAAGCCCCGAGAAATCAGTGAAAATGGCCGTGAGCTCTTTTCAGGCTTTTATGACAACCGAGGCCTGGACTATGATCCAGGTAAAAGTGGTCCAGAAAGATTTTTTACCCATGTCCTTATTTTAGGCGACCGTCGACCTTACGATATTCGTGTGATTGTGACCGTTGAAGAAAAAAAGGGTCGAAATTTTGTTCTAGCTGGTTACGACGACGAAAAGGCCAAGCGACTTTCTGAGAAAATTAAAAAAGCGCTTAACCAAAGTAGGGATAATCGTAACTTCATTGACGACTTCAAAGCTTACTAACAAACTGTGACTAGTCACCAAGGACTAGGGAGA
>JAYWDA010000119.1:0-3691 GCA_043780105.1 Pseudobdellovibrionaceae bacterium
ACCGATCGAATTAGACCCTGCCCTGATGATTAATCCGACAGGCGAATTTTTAACAAACTTATTAAAAGACAAAACAATCACCTTTGATGAATTAAAAGAAACGATTTATTTTAATAGCGAAACACCTTTGGTGATGACCTGGGTGAACGGTGACCCCCAAGAATTTCAAATAGTTGGTGATAAAAAAACTTTATCTTGTTTGTTTCTTCAGTGCGCTTGTCGCTAAATCAAAACGTTTAGATCCAAAGACTTTTGACTCCACGTTCGCGTGCTACAACAGCGGCCTCTTCATAGCCAGCGTCGACGTGTCTAAAAACTCCCATGGCAGGATCTGCTGTTAGCACTCGTTCTAATCTTTTAGCAGCGGCGGCTGTTCCATCAGCGACGATCACTTGTCCTGCATGTTGGCTGTATCCCATACCAACTCCGCCCCCATGATGAAAGCTGACCCAAGTAGCGCCACAAGCCACATTCGACATTGCATTTAATAAAGGCCAGTCTGAAACCGCATCAGAGCCATCTTTCATCGCTTCAGTTTCGCGATTGGGAGATGCTACTGATCCGCAATCCAAGTGATCGCGACCAATCACCAAGGGTGCTTTAACTTTTCCTTCAGCAACCAAGCGATTAAATAAAAGTCCAGCTTGCGCGCGCTCGCCGTACTCAAGCCAGCAAATTCGCGCTGGCAAACCTTGGAATGCAATTCGCTCTTCAGCCATGGTTAACCATTGCAGCAGATCTTTTTTATGAGGAAATAATTCTTTAAGGGCTTGATCGGTGACTCGAATATCTTCAGGATCTCCCGACAAAGCCACCCAGCGAAACGGGCCACTGCCTTTACAGAATAGGGGGCGAATATAAGCCGGTACAAATCCTGGAAAATCAAAAGCCTCTTTAACCCCGTGATCGAAAGCTCGGGCTCGCAAGTTATTCCCATAGTCAAAAGTAATGGCGCCGCGTTTTTTCATTTCAAGCATGCCGCGAACGTGTTTGGCCATGCTGTCGTTTACTTTTTCAAGATAAGATTTTTCATTTTCTTTTCGAAACTTTTCAGCCCTTTCAACAGAGTAGCCTTCTGGCAAATAACCCACGAGCGGATCATGGGCCGAAGTCTGATCAGTTAAAATATCAGGTAGAAAATTCAGCTCTAGCATTTGATGGATGACTGTTGCCATGTTGCCTTCTAAGGCTATTGATTTTGCTTCACCCGTCTGCTGATATTTTTTAACTCTCGACAAGGCATCTTTTAAATCAGTGGCAACTTCATCGACGTATTTAGTTTCTAATCTTTTTTGAATCCGAGTAGGGTCAATTTCAACGGCTAACACAATAGCGCCAGCAAAAACGCCCGCTAAAGGTTGGGCTCCGCCCATGCCGCCAAGACCTGCCGTTAAAATAACTTTGCTTTTAAGACTGCCGCCGAAATGTTGGCGACCGGCTTCGACAAAGGTTTCATAAGTGCCTTGGACAATTCCTTGCGTGCCAATATAAATCCATGAGCCCGCCGTCATTTGCCCGTACATCATCAAGCCTTTTTTATCCAGCTCGTGAAAGTGTTCCCAGGTGGCCCACTTCGGAACTAAGTTTGAATTGGCAATTAAAACTCGCGGGGCATCTTCATGAGTTTTAATAATTCCTACTGGTTTTCCGGATTGAACTAAAAGAGTTTCATCATTTTCTAAAGTGGTCAGAGCTTTTAAAATTTTATCAAAGCATTCCCAATTCCGTGCTGCTTTTCCGATACCGCCATAGACAATTAAATCCTCGGGCCGTTCAGCAACACCAGGATCTAAATTATTTTGAATCATTCGAAAGGCGGCTTCTTGTTGCCAACCTTTACAGTGCAGCTTGAGTCCGGTGGGAGCTTTGACTGTTCTTACCATTCCAATTCCCCAGTTTTCTTTTTTAATTCTTGAATTAAGCTTTCATTCAAAATCATCAGCCGAATTTTTTCTATATCTTTTGCAAAAACGCGATCCTCTTTGGCAAAAGGCACGGTTTGACGAATCAGATCGTAAGCCGCTTTGACTCCAGCCGAGGGTTTCATTGGGCCCACCAAATCTAAAGCTTGGCAGGCTGATAGAAATTCCATAGCAATCACATTCTGGGCATTTTTTAAGATCATTAAAAACTTACGAGCAGCTATTGTTCCCATGGACACATGGTCTTCTTTATCTGCTGACGTCGGCAAAGAATCGACCGAAGCAGGATGGGCTAAAATTTTATTTTCACTGACAAGTGACGCCGCCGCCACTTGCACGATCATATGGCCTGAATTCAAACCCCCATTATTTGTTAAAAACGCAGGTAAGCCACTCATGGAAGGATTGATCATTAAGGTCAATCGACACTCTGAAATATTGGCTAAAGAGGCCAAAGCGATTCCTAAAAAATCCAATGCAAAAGCCACCGGTTCGCCATGAAAATTTCCGCAAGATAAAATTTTATTATCTTCAGCAAAAACCAACGGGTTATCAGTGGACGAATTAGCTTCTGTTTCTAAAATCTGCGCTGCATATCTTAAAGTGTCTTTTACGGCACCATGAACCGCTGGCATACATCTTAACGAATACGCATCTTGCACTTTATCGCAGTCCAAATGACTTTCTGAAATTTCAGATTTTGCACCCAAAATTTTCAAAAGATTGCGCGCTGTCTTTGATTCGCCGGGGTGAGGCCGCACGGCCGAGATCAAGGGATCAAAAGCACTGCGCGATCCCTTCATCGCTTCCAGCGACATGGCACCTGATAAATCAGCCAGCCACGCCAAGTTGCGAGCTTCATACAATCCCAAAGCTCCTAAGGCTGTCATCACTTGGCAACCATTGATCAGCGACAGTCCTTCTTTAGCTTTTAATTCTAACGGCGAAATTTTTAAATCTTTAAGTCTGACATGCACATTCAAATGTTGTGTGGCAAGAACTCCCGATTCCCAAACTTCACCTTCACCAATTAAGGCTAAGGCTAAATGCGACAAGGGCGCTAAGTCTCCACTGGCTCCGACACTGCCCTGACATGGGATGACCGGGATAATATCGTTATTTAAATATTCCAAAACCTTTTCTACAACGGCGACTCGCACTCCGCTGTGCCCACGTGCTAAAGCGTTCGCTCGTAACAGCATCATCGCTCGAGTTTGAACTTTCGTGAAAGGGTCGCCAATTCCTGATGAGTGGGACCTGATCAAATTCTTCTGTAAGATCTCGATATCTTCATCAGAAATCCTGACGCTAGAAAAAGCTCCAAAGCCCGTGTTAACGCCGTACATGGTTTCGCCCGAAGCAATTCGCTTTTCAATATAATCTCGGGATTGTTTAATTTTTTCTTTCGCGGCTGGCGCCAGCGTCACAGCTTTTTCAGGCGAGTGCGCCACATGAAAAATATCTTCAATTTTTAAAGCATCACCGGTGAGTTGCATATAACCTCAGGATTTGAGTATCTGAATTGCTTCTTGATAATTTTTACTAAATACATACGAGCCCGCGACTAAAGCATCAGCGTCCGCACACATTGATAATGTTTGCTCATTCACACCGCCATCAACTTCCAGTAAAATAGGCAAGCTCCGAGCTTCAATTTCTTTTCTAAGCCGCTTTAACTTTGGAACTTGATCCATGCGAAAAGATTGTCCACCAAAGCCAGGCTCGACTGTCATCACTAAAATTAAATCCACTTGTTCAAGAAGCGGAAT
>JAYWDA010000120.1:0-2553 GCA_043780105.1 Pseudobdellovibrionaceae bacterium
CCCAGCTGAGCTATGCCCCCGAAATTGGTGGTTGTTTTCACTTATTTAGACAAAGCGGTCAATTGTTATTTTGAAGGAAATGCAAAGACTTTGTAAGTCTCTGATTACTGGTCGTATTTTTTAAATTTAATTTTTTGATAGAGCCTAGAGTTAGGCAGAGGCTCTAAAATTAGACGCTAATAATCGGCTGATCCAGGCTTTTTCGAAACCGAGATCAAAGCCAACTTTTTCGGCGCCGCTCAAAATGGCGTAATAAACTTTTTTCAAGACTTCGACTTCGTTGTCGACAGCTTCAGAGCCCAAAGACTCTTCGATCGCTTCAAACACACTCATAAGATCAGGAGTTGTCACGACTTTTGGAATGCGAGTCATATCTAGTCCCACTGTCTCAATGGGCTTAAAGCCAATCAATGTGTCTGTAAATAAAACCTTGTTTGAGGAGCGGAAGTTAACTTGCAAGAATGGTTTTGCATCTGCATCCGTACGAGAGATGACCTCTGCGACTTCGGCGGCTGAGAAGTTAAAAATTTTACCATCGACCTTTTGATAAACTTGGATCCTGCCGTTATCGGCGACTTGGGCCTGAAGGCCGTGCGAATGATCGATGTAATTTAGAATAGTATCTAAATCCGATAGTGCAGTTGTCGCTGGCTTTGAGTGCCCCAATCATTCCTCCTGAGGAAGTACGTCTGACATATCTATCGTCGAACGGTCGTAGGGACTTAATGATTTGGAATAAGAACTCTACTAGATTCCTCGATATTTTAACTGATTAAGACCCCTTTTCAGAAAGTGTCCCAACTCAAAACACAATTTGACCCTTCAGGCCTTGCTCGGGCGTCCCAAGTTGAGATACCTTATCAAGATGATTATCACTCGGTGGCAAGCTCCCTTAACTCCCTCTAAAGAATTAGCCTTTATGATTCTTGAATCAGAGGGACTTGAACCCTTTGAAGAAGTTTATGCTCCTTCTTTAAAGGTGCACGAACATCGTCATCCTTTCTGCGAAGTTCGCATGATTGTGCATGGGGAAATGATGTTTAACATTCAGGGCAATCAATTTTTATTGAGAGCTGGAGACCGAGTTGAAATTCCTGCCAATACTAAGCATTCACATATTGCCCAGGGCAATGATGGTTGTGTCTGCGTCTGCGGGCAGCGCCCTATCTAAATTGATTTAAGTTTCAAACTTAGGCTCGGGCTTTACTTTGAGCCACTCAATATATTCAGTGATATTTTTTTCGAAGCCGCGCTGACTGGGTTCGTAGAAAACAGCCTTTTCGATTTCTGGGGGTAGATACTTTTGGTCGGCCCAGGCTTTAACGAAGTCGTGAGGGTAAGAATAACCCTGCCCATATCCTAAATCTTGGGACAGTTTTGTTTTTGATGACCTAAGATGGAGCGGCACTGGCAAAGAGCGAGTCTTTTCTATTTCGGCTTTGGCCCTGCTGAGGGCTTGATAAGATCGATTCGACTTTGGGCAGCTAGCTAGATAGGTCGTGACTTGGGCGAGCGTAATCGCCGCTTCGGGAAGCCCTATTGCTTCGACAGCTTGGAGCCCCGAGACCGCCATTGTTAAAGCTCTTGGATCGGCATTGCCGATATCTTCAGAGGCTAAAATAATCAATCTGCGGGCGATAAAAACTGGGTCCTCGCCGCCTTCTAGCATTCGAGCCATATAATAAATTGCGGCATTGGCGTCACTGCCCCTGACGCTTTTAATAAATGCGGAAATTAAATCATAAAGGAGTTCTGAGTTTTTATCGTAAGGAAGCGCTAGAGACAGTGCTTGATGAAATTCGTCTTCGGTCAGTTGGCGGCCCACGTTTTTATGGTAATTAACTAAGACTTCAAACGTATTAATGAGTCGCCGTGCGTCTCCATCAGAATTTTCAATCAGGAAAACTTTAATTTTCGGCGAGATCATTTGTTCGACATTGATCGCTAAAGACTGAGCCGCGCGTTCAAGCAAATTTTCTAAATCTTCGACCGCTAAGCGATTGAAAATAAGCACTCGGCATCGGCTTAAAAGAGCTTTATTAAGCTCGTAACTGGGATTTTCTGTCGTTGCGCCAATCAGAATCAAGTCACCCTTTTCAATAAATGGGAGGAGGATATCTTGTTGTCCTTTATTAAACCGATGGATTTCATCGACAAAGAGGACTGTTTTCCTTTGATATAGTTTTCGTTGTTGCTGGCCGTTTTCGCCAATTTGCCTGAGATCCTTGACGCCGCTGTCGATTGCGTTGATGGCCTTAAATTCAGCATCAAGCTCTTTGGAGAGGGCCAAAGCAAAGCTGGTTTTTCCTGTTCCCGGCGGGCCCCATAAAATAAGATTTGGTAATTGGCCGTGAGTAATCAGCGAATTCAGGACGGAATTTTTACCGAAGAGATTTTTCTGGCCAACGAGCTCAGAAAGACTTTTTGGTCGCAGGCGCTCAGCGAGGGGCTTTAAATTTTGAATCTGGTCTTGATCGGCATGGTCAAATAAATCCATGCTGGGGACGGTAGTGGAACTATTCTAGATTTTCAATTGAAAACGGTGTCGAAACG
>JAYWDA010000121.1:0-5268 GCA_043780105.1 Pseudobdellovibrionaceae bacterium
AAAAGCCGTAGCGGGTGCGCCAGGCGCCTCGGGTCATTCTTCGCTTCCTCGTCGGGTTTTCATACAAAATATTCGAATAGGAATCCCATGCAGATCCCATTTCTCTTTAATATGCTTGGTCAAAAACCTTCGATAAGCATTCGTGACCCCATCCGGATGATTGGCAAATGCAATAAAAGATGGCGGCTTCTGAAAAGTCTGGGTGAGATAATAAAATTTAACGTTATTAACGCCGTAAACTGGAGCCGGAGCTTTCCGAATTGTGGTAAAAAAGAAATCATTTAACTCGGACGTTGGAACTCTGAATTTCAGTTTTTCACTGATATCTTCAACCATATTTAACAGATCATGCATTCCAGAACCGGTGATAGCACTTGTATACACCACGGGAATATCCGGGAAGAAATGAAAATTCACCGCAATTTGATCTTGCAAAGTCTTCTTTGGATCATCCATTTGCTGTTTAGCTAGATCCATTTTATTGACCACTAAAATAACACCTTTATGGGTTTCTAAAATGGCTTGTAAAATTTTTGAATCTTGCTCAGTGGGACCAATAAGACCGTCGATCATTAAAAGAACAAGGCTAGCCCTGCGAATAGCATCTTGGGATTTAAAGGCCGAAATAATTTCGACATCTTCTTCCCGTTTCGAGGACCTCCGTAAACCCGCTGTATCGATCAGAATATATTTCTTTTCATTGTACAAAAAGGGCGTGTCAATAGCGTCCACAGTCGTGCCAGCAATTTCAGAAACCAGCATCCGGTTTGATCCCAGCAAATGATTGGTTAAAGAGCTTTTTCCAGCATTTGGCTTTCCAACAATCGCAATGGTTGTACCCTCGCTGTATTCAATCGTTCGCTCAGGAATTCGCTCTGTGATCCATTCTAAAATTTCAGCCAAGCCCCGACGTTGTTCAAATGAACACGCAATCACTTCAGCCCCAAATTCATAAAATTCTGCTTTTAGAATTTCTTCTTCCTGAACCTTATCGATTTTATTAACGGCAATCATAAATGGCTTACCCGTCTGCTGGGCAATCCGAATTAAATCCCGATCTTCAGGAATTAACCCAATACGGCCATCCATAACGACCAGCAAGAAATCCACTGAATGCAAAAATTCAGAGACCTGCTCTTTAATAAGGACCGATATAATATCAACCGCCTCTGTCAGGCCTCCGGTATCGATCACATCAAATGATTTACCCCAAATTTCAACAGGCTCAATTTGAATATCACGAGTGACGCCGGGTTGGTCTTTCACCACCGCTTTGCGAGAATCCGTTAGAATATTAAAAAGCGTACTTTTACCCACATTCGGCCTGCCAATAATTGCGACCTTGGGTGCGAACTCAGTCCTTTGTGTCATGGAAATAACCTAATTCTTTCATCAGTCGTGGATCTTTTTGCCAGTCTTTTTTAAAGCCGACTTTCAACTCTAAAAATATTTTCTCGCCCATCAGTCGTTCAATTTCTTTACGAGCTTCAGTCCCAATTTTTTTAAGACTGGCGCCGCCCTTACCGATAACGATGGATTTATGGTTTTCTTTACCGACTAAAATTTCATACGCTAAATGCGGCATTTTTTCAGATTCATTAAAAAGAATCGGACGCACAGCAATTTGAAAAGGGATTTCTTCATGCAAAAATTCAAAACATTTTTCACGAATGATTTCGCCCACAAGCGTTCTTAAATTCTCTGGCGTAAAAAGTTCAACATCATGAAGTGGCGTCGGTGAGTCTGGAACAAGACTTACTAGCTTATTTAATAAATCAGACCGCTCTTGTTTTTGACTTTCATACTCTTTGATACAAGAAATATTAAAAGCCTGACCGCCGGCCGTTTCGATCATTGTTTTTAACACTAAATGCCGATGAATTTTTTCCTGCAGATCGTATTTACTGATAATCCCCACCCAGGGTTTGTGGCTAGCGGCCGCAAGGTCGACTAATTTTTGCGCCTCTTCCGGCGAGGCCGTGTCCAAAGATAATAACAGCATCAGGGCATCAGATTCGCGAATCACTTCTGCAGCTTCTTTAGCTAAAAAGCCATTCAAGCCAGAGCTTGCCGTAATCATCCCGGGGCTATCGACAAAAACTAGCTGTCCTTCGGGGCAGGAATAAATTCCTAGCACCCGTCGCCTCGTGGTTTGGGGTTTATTAGATACGATCGAAACTTTTTCTTTCACCAAAAAGTTCATCAATGTGCTTTTGCCGGCATTTGGTAAACCAATAATTCCGACAAACCCTGCGCGATACGACATACTACTCCTGTTCCTGTTCTAATTCGAAAGACAAAGCCATATAAGCGGCTTTTTGTTCGGCTTCTTTTTTACTTTTACCTTCAGCTTCGGCAATAACTTTGCCTGCAATTTTTAAATGCACTTTAAATATTCGGTCATGCGGAGCTCCGGACTCACTGACAACATCATAAGTCGGGGCTTCGCGATATTTTTTTTGAATGATTTCCTGTAATCTACTTTTGAAATCTTGTTCGTAATTTCGATTTAATTTCTCATCCTGCAATCTTGAGTTAAATAAGTTAAGGATCACAGGCTTTACGGCCATAAAGCCTTGATCCATATAAATGGCCCCTATCAAAGCTTCAAAGGTTGAGGCTAAAAGGCGGGGCCTTGTCTCGCCACCCGTTTGCAGCTCGCCGCGACCTAGTTTTATAAATTTAGAAATATTCATCTCTTGCGCCAGATCACTAAGAATTGATTCATTCACAAGGCTGGCTCTTTTTTTAGAAAGATCTCCTTCAGCGTCTTTTGGAAATGCTAGGTAAAGCGCCTCAGCTAAAACAACATCCACGACGGCGTCGCCAATAAACTCAAGCTTTTCATTATTTTCGCCTTCGCGCTTTTCGTTCACAAAACTTTTATGTGATAGCGCCTGCTCAAGGAGCAATGGATTTTTAAATTGATATCCAAGGATTGTCTCTAAAGGCGTCATTAGCAAATCTCCGCAAGCAAAGCGCTTTCCATGGATTTAGCATTATGGCCTTGAGCCTTCAGAATACGAATTTCAACTTCTTGTCCTGCTGCTAAATTTGCGAACTTGTCGGCGTTCGTAAATTCAATATTCCAGTAATCTCGGGCTAAACCTTGCCATAAATCTTTTCGCGATTTCAGAACGACGGCTTGCTTAATAAGTCCGACCTGCTGCAGGGCCTCTTCCTGATAACGCTGTAAGCTTAGCTCTCGTAATCGATAAGACCTTAAAGTCAGCTCTTTGTCTGACACAATATTTTCCAAGCGTTCGGCATAAGTTCCCGGGCGCAAGCTATAAGGAAACACATGGATTCGCGTCCAAGGAAGCTTTGCAAGGGTCAAATAAGTATCTTCAAACTGCTCATGGGTTTCTGTTGGAAAACCGACAATGACATCCATCCCGATAAAAGCCTGGGGCCACTGTTTCCGAATGGCGGTCAAAGATTCAATCACGTGGTCTTGAGTATAATGCCTTTTCATCTGCTTCAGCACTTCTGTGTTAGCGCTTTGAATACTCATGTGGAAGTGCTGACACATCCTGGAATTTTTATAAAGGTCTAGCAACCTTTGAGAAACTTCCACAGGTTCAAGACTTGTCAGTCTGATTCGTGGCATCTTTGTTTTTGCTAAAATATTTTCAAGCAGATCTTCCAAACGAAGGGACGGCTGAATTGAATCATCTTCATAATCACCGATATGCACGCCCGTCAGCACAACTTCTGGAATTCCCCGCGAGCTAAGTTCATTCACCCGCTCGACCAAGTGCTGCACAGGAAGGCTACGACTTTTTCCCCGAGCAAATGGAATCACGCAGTAGGTGCAAAAGCTATTGCAGCCATCTTGAATTTTTAAGAAGGACCGGGTGTGGTGCAACTCTTCGCCGCCACCGGGTTCCATTTCTTCTTTTTTAAAAATATTAGATTTGTAAACCTTTTCGGTAATTTCGCCTTTAAGAAACTTTTGTAGAATAATAGGAAGATCACTTTTATGAGAATTTGCGATGACTAAATCAATTCCAGATAAATTCGAAAAAGATTCCGTATCGACTTGCGCCGCACAGCCTGTAACGACCACTGTACAAAATGGATCTTTTGATTTTAACCGGCGCGCCAGTTTCACGGCTTGTTTGGTCGCTTCAGCGGTGACAGCGCAGGTGTTAAGGACATGCACGCGCGGCTCGGCTTTAAGCGGGGCGGCGCTAAAGCCGTGCTGATTCATATTTTTACCAATCAAACTTGAGTCGTAAGTGTTTACCTTACAACCAAAAGTGTGCACTTTATAATTTAGGGAGTGATCCATCCACCCCCCATAAGTTCCTTGTCATTATAAAAAACCGCAGCTTGCCCAGGTGTGATGGCACGTTGGGGCTCTAAAAATTTAAGTTTTAAACCGCTGGCCGTTTTTTCAAGCTTCGCGGCAGCTCCTTTGTGCTGATACCTGATTTTGACATTATAGACTTTTTCAAAATCAAGCTCGCGCAACCAGTGGGCGTCCTTTAATTCAAGCTCTGAGTGATAGAGATACTTCTCATCCCCCAGCCAAACAGTATTATCGATCGGATCAATTTTCATCACAAAAAGTTTTTCATGAAAGGTCAGACCAAGGCCTCGACCTTGTCCGTAAGTGAACATATGAATGCCTTGATGCTTGCCCATGACTTCACCGCCAGGGAAACGTTTTAAAAGGCCTTTTTTAGAATTTAAAATTTCCGCACTTACTTGCGATTCAATAAAGGCCGAGTAGCCTTTATTTCCAACAAAGCAAATTCCTGTTGAATCTTTTTTTCGGGCGTTCAGCAAACCAAACTTTTCAGCCACTAATCTCACATCTGGTTTTTTAAGATGACCCACAGGAAATAAAAGTTTTGGAATAATTTTAGGATCAATCGTAAAAAGAAAATAAGTTTGATCTTTCCAATCATCTTCGGAAGTTAAAATCGAAGCCGTGCCATCTGGATGATGTGCTACTTGAGCATAATGTCCGGTCGCTAAAAAATCGCACTCAAGCTCTTCCATTTTTTGAATCAGATGATCAAATTTTAAATAAGTATTGCAGTTCACGCAAGGAAGCGGCGTTTGTGCATTCAGGTATGCTTGAATAAATGGATCAATCACTGAGGCTTTGAATTTAGCTTCGCAATTTAAAACATAAAATGGAATTTTTAAACGATCAGCAACGCTTCTGGCATCATCCACATCAATCGACGAACAACAAGTTCCGGCGCCTTCTTGAATATCACACTCTGAGTAATCCCAAACTTGCATGGTGGCACC
>JAYWDA010000122.1:0-6755 GCA_043780105.1 Pseudobdellovibrionaceae bacterium
TTGAAAAGTTCGACGAATTTCTGCATCATTTTGCAATAAGATATGATTTTTTGGATAAAATTGATGAATTGAATACTCTGTTTGCAGTTTTGTTAGACTTGAAGAACTCCACACGATGGACGCCACAAGGAAAGTGATTATGACTTTGACAGTCTTCCCAGAATTCAGAATTCTCTTTAGGGGAGCGGCTTTGGAGCCGATCAGACCTTGGTCCATTTCGCTTCCTTGAAGGGGTTTTTAAGTTATGAATTATAGATCGGTTTTATTAGCACTCTCCTTGATGATTTTTGCAGCAAAAAGCGAAGCGTACAATGTTGAAGTTGCACAATGGTTACCTTGGAAATTTGTAGAGCAAGAGCTCAAGAATATTCCACTTAGTTTTAACCTGCAACCTCGTGATCTGACTCTGCATTGGCAAGACTGGCATCCTTTACTGAAAGGCGCCAAATTAGAAGTTCATGGCGCTTGGGCCCAATTACAGGTCCAGTCCACAGGAATCAATGCCAGCGCGCAAAGCGTGTCTGCGTATTTGAAAGTTCAGCAGCTGATTGTCGATCAAACAATTATAAAAGAAATTGGCGGAAACCGGATCGAAATTAAAATCAACGCGATTTGCGATCCTTTTGAAATAAAAATTCCTGTTGCTGATTTAGCTTTGCAAGCTTTGTATCAACGGCAAAAAGAAATGATCTTGCCGAATATTTCTGATTTAAAATTAATGATTCACGAAGGCTGGTCCATCAGCCCCTTAATTTGCAGCGGTCCTCAGGGATTCGATCAAGCCGTCAGTCAGCTTTTACAAGACTCTTTAAAAAATCCTGATTCTATTTCTAGCGTACTTCAATCTTACTTAAGCACGACGCTAGAAGAAAAATGGCTGGCTGTTTGGAATCAAATGACAACGGTCGGTTACCAAAATCTTAAAGTCACTTCAATGGACGATCCGATAGAATTAGGATTATTTATTCGCGGTGATATTCAAGGCGGTGCTGATTTAAAAAAGATTGAGTTGCCACTCACCTTAGCAGCTCCTCAAAGATCTGGATCACCCCAATTAGTTCTTACCTCTGAAGGCTTTATGGCCCTTGCCAAAGAAAAAGCCAGTCACTTTTCAATTTTAAAATTTAATCTCCAAAAATTAGATGCTTTTCATGGGCTGATGCAAAGTCGCTTTAAACAATTTTTTGTCTGGCCTGACCTAATGAACTTTTCAAAATCAGCGCCCTTTTTACTAACTTCCAATCCAAGTCAGATCTTAGATTTAAAGTCTTTAGGACAAGGCCGCTGGTCGCTTCAATCTCAGACAAAGGGCCTTATTGAAGCACCACGAGACAACCATGAACAAACTTATTTGCATTGGGGCCTGGGCGCAAGTTCTACACTCAGTACGCAAGTCAAAGACAGCGTTTTTAATCTTCATGTGGATCAATCAAAAACAAATATGACGTGGAAGTTTGATGCGAATTATTTAAAAAAATATCACCCAAGCCGCAGGGTCTCTGAGAATTTAATTAAAAAAATTGGGGACTCGTTATTTACTGGACGCAATTTTCAAATTCAACTGCCCGTCTTAGATTTAAAAACCAAGACCCTAAAGCTCAACAACTGGGTTGAAAACCAAGGCTTGATCTGGATGGACTGGAAATAAGCTCACTATTTAATAAAAGTTCCGGAGGCTAGCATAGCGCTGCCAAAAAGCGTGGCTATAATCCCAGACAAAAGTTGAATATCCAAATCTTGAACAATCTGGTGCATGGGCGAGAATGCAACAGCCAGTAAAATAATTCCGACAATGATAAAAAATAATCCGATTACATTTCTTAAATCAATCAACCAGCTGAGCACACAAACCTCGTCTCTTTTTATTTACAAAAAAACTTTTAAGCAAAAATATAGTTAATAACCACGGTTAAAATCAAAACTCCGCCACCAAGAACCATTGGTCGCTTCCAAAACGGCAAATGCCCAGTCTCTTGTTTCGGAGTTAAACTGTAAACCAGACCCTTCATTTGCTCATCCGTTTTAGGCACCGTAAATAAACTGATAACAACAGTGACAACCAAACAAGTGACCCAAGCAATGATGGCAATATTAAAAGCTTGTCCCATCGCCGATGGATAAGTGCCAAGCGTTGTAATCCAACCGCCTTTACCCTCAGCCACGGTCAACCCGTGTGTTAAGGCAGCGGCCACTGTTCCACTTAGCAAACCCCAGAAAGCTCCATGACCCGTCGTTCGCTTCCAAAACATCCCTAATAAAAATGTCGCAAAAAGTGGTGCATTCACAAAACCAAAAATAAGCTGTAGCAAATCCATGATGTTATTAAAGCTTCGCGCTAAGTACGCTGTCGCTACAGATAAGAGAATTCCCACGACCGTCGCCCACCGTGCCACTGTAAAGTAGTGAGCATCTGAGGCATCTTTTTTTAGGTAAGCCTGGTAAATATCATAGGTCCAAACCGTATTAAAGGCAGTGACGTTCCCAGCCATCCCCGACATAAATGAAGCCATCAAAGCCGTCACTCCAACACCTAGAAGACCTGGAGGGAAAAAATGTGTCAGTAAACTTGGTAAGGTCATATCAAAATCAACGCGCCCATCGGCCTTTAAAGGAAGGTGAAAACCTGATCCATCTTTTGTTAACGCCAAAGCAATCATACCTGGCAAAATCACAACGAGCGGAAGCAATAACTTTGGAATCGCTGCAATGATCGGCGTTCTTTGCGCGGCTGACATATCTTTTGTCACCATGGCCCGCTGAACCACCAAGAAATCAGTGCACCAGTAACCAAAAGAAAGCACCACACCTAGTCCAAAAACAAGTTCAAAAGACCCAACACCCATATTATTGTTGGCAGCCACATCAGCATATTTCCAAGTGTGACTCATCACTTCAGGAAGCCGCTGGGTCATGCGCTCGTAACCGCCTAAGATATGAAGGCCGATATAAACAATCGGCGAAATTCCTAAGACGATTAAAAAGAACTGTAAAACTTCATTATAGATGGCGCTAGTCAGCCCGCCTAAGAACGTATAAACAAAAACAATTCCAGCAGAGAGCAAAATAGAGGATTCAAATTGCCAACCTAAAATTGTTTGCAGCAAAAGTGCTAGAGCGTAAAGCGAAACTCCGGAAGAAAAAATGGTCATCACGGCAAATGAAAAAGCATTCACGGCTCTGGTTTTCTCGTCAAATCGCAAAGATAAATATTCAGGCACAGATCTGGCGCGGCTTCCGTAATAAAAAGGCATCATAAAAACGCCTAAGAACACCATGGCAGGAATTGCACCTAGCCAATAAAAGTGAGCCGTCATAAGGCCGTACTTTGCACCAGACGCTGCCATACCGATGACTTCTTGCGCACCCAAATTTGCAGAAATAAACGCCAGGCTTGAAATCCAAAGAGGAATGGATCTGCCGCTCATTAAAAAATCACCGCTATTTTTAACGGACTTTTTAACGACCCAACCAATGCCTAAAACGAAACAAAAATAAATTCCAACAATAAGATAATCAACCCATGACATTCCCCTATTAGTCCCTCGAAATAAGCTTGTATGGTTCTTATTGTGGAAATGCCATTGATAACACTGATGGTCGAGGTGGTCCCAAACTTTCCAATTTGTTAAAAGAATGCCTGAAGATTAAGCAAATTTTTATATTTTGGCTTATTTTCTGGTATCAAAGTGACCAAATTCTAATTGGCACAGATGTTGATGTTCAGTCCGGTGTAGGAAAACGAATCAACTTATAAAAGGAGATCTGAAGATGAAAAAGTTAGTACAGATATCAGGGTTTTTACTTCTTTCAATATTTGCAAGTATCGCTCAGGCGGACCTTATCACCTGCAGCAGCACAGGCTATAAATACAATTCTTGCTCAACGAACGGCTATGTCACTCGCGTGATCTTACGTCAGCAGATTTCTAAATCAGCATGTACTTATGGTCAAAGTTGGGGATTTGATAGCCAAACTATTTGGGTGGACAAAGGTTGCCGAGGCACTTTTGAAACCATCAGCAATAACGGCTACCCGCCACCAGGAAATGGACACAATCCACCACCTGATTACGGAAATCCTCCTCCAGACTACGGCCACAACCCAGGTTATCCGCCACCACCGCCCCTTGATCAGCAGGAGCAAATCCAGTGCGGATCTTATGGCTATTCGTTGAACTATTGCTACCCAGCAGCGCAGGGCCGAATCGTCTACATTAGACTTCTTCGACAACTGTCCCGCACCGCCTGCATTAACGGCAGTACTTATGGCGCTTCAGGCGACTCGATTTGGGTGAATAGCGGCTGCGAAGGAATTTTTCAAGTTGTGACAAGACAATATAATAATTCGATTTCTGATTATTAGTCTAAAGTTAGAAAAGGTATAAAAAAAAGGCTCTGTTTTTCAGAGCCTTTTTTTTATTTTTAAAGATGAAAAAGAAAAGCGTCCAGTGAATACGCGCCTGGCCCTAATAAAAACAGCACCACACAAATCACCGCCAAATTGAGGGCGTATTCATTACCCGGAGGATTATTTGTGATCAGGTAGCCAGCGCCCTTATGTCCCACACCTGCCGCGATCACCATGGTGAAGAAACAAAGTAAAAAACCAAAGCGCGCCATAAATCCAAACAGAATCATTGCGCCTCCTAGGATTTCTGCAAGCATGGCTAGGCGAGCCTGCATTTCAGGAAAAGGCACCCCTAAACTTTTTAGCCAACCAGCAAAACCCTGCATATTGCCCGAGCCTACAATTCCAAGTTTTCCTAACCCGTGAATCACAAAGCAGGTGCCAATAAAGACTCGCGCCAATAGCAGCGCAAAATCAGTTGTTATCCCATTTGTTCTTAAAAGAATTTCTCCCATCCCGAACCTCCCGTTCACTAGCGTAACCTGATTTTTAATCGTTGGCACTACTCTTGCCTCTATTGGATTGACGAGTTTAATTGGCGTCAATTTGCCCCCAAAAAAGGAGTTTGATATGAAGAAAATAATCCTAAGTCTGGTTTTTTTAGCATCGATAGCCGAAGCGCAGATTCAACTGCAAAGCTTTACCGCCACAGGCCCTGGTTGCCCTGCTGGCAGTGTTCGCGTTGTCCTTGCCCCTGATGGCTCTGCATTTTCAATCTTATACGATCGCTATAATACCGAGGTCGGAGCTAGTGTTTTGAATTCCACGCAAAATTGTTCGGTGGTTCTTCACCTCTTGAAACCACGACACCTTGGATTTAAAATTGAGGCTGCAGATTTTCGGGGCTTCATTGGCTTGGATGAGGGCGTAACGGCCGAGCAAAAGGTCCGAGTCATGTCGGGCTCAAATCCAGGGCATCGAATGTTATCAGCAGAATTTGGCAGCCAAGTTTGGCGAGGACCCATTAACGAAGAATTTGTCCTACGAGCGTTGCGGCCGGTGAATTCGCGGCCGCCGGTTTTAGATTGTGTTCCGGCTAAAGAAAATACGGATATTGTTGTCGACTCAGCTGTGCAATTGATTTCCAATCAAGCCCAGAAAAACGGGCAGCTGACAGTCGACACAGTCGACGGAGTTTTACTGCACAAATTTACCCTTAAATGGCTGGATTGCCAGCCCGGCCGAGGCCGCGGCGGTCGTTAGTTTTTATCTTTTATATTAGTTTTATTTCAAGCAAGATGGCTTGTGTACAAACTCAGGCCTTATCAGCAGGACGCAGTCAATGCGACCTTAAAACATTTTCGGCAGAATAAGTTTCCTGCCGTTATCGTTCTTCCCACTGGGGCCGGAAAAAGTTTGGTGATCGCCGAACTTGCGCGTCTGGCCCGTGGCCGGGTCCTCGTCCTTGCACACGTACGAGAGTTGGTTGAACAAAATCATTCCAAATATACAAGCTTCCAACTTGAAGCAGGAATCTTTTCAGCAGGCCTTTCACGTAAAGATCACGATCACAAAACGATCTTTGCCAGCATTCAGTCGGTGGCTCGCGCTCCGGAGGATTTTTTTCAGAACTTTTCATTACTTGTCATTGATGAGTGTCACCGAATTTCAATGGAGGGTGACACTCAATACTTTCAAGTCATTTCAAAACTTCAAAAGCTAAATCCTGAACTTTGTATTTTAGGTTTAACCGCGACGCCTTACCGCTTGGGCTATGGTTGGATTTACGAATTCAACGCCAGCACTAAATTACGGCAAACTGACTCTGAAAGATTTTTCAAAACTTGTATTTTTGAGCTTTCAACCGCTTTTATGATTAAAAATTCTTACCTCACACCGCCTGTTCATATTGATTCGCCGGTCGCCTGTTACGATTTTTCAAGCCTAAAACTTAATGGTCAGCAATTTGTAAAAGCTCAAATAGAACTTCTTTTAAAGGATCAAAAGCGGATAACGCCGATTATTATTCAAAATATTGTCGATATTTCAAAAGCTCGAAAAGGAATTATGATTTTTACTTCTTCAGTCCAGCATGCTGAAGAAATATTAGCTCTTCTTCCGGAAAATATTTCTGCCTTGGTGATCGGTGAAACCGAAGATGATAAGCGAGATCAAATTATCTCCGATTTTAAGGCTCAGAAAATAAAATATCTGGTGAATGTTTCGGTCTTAACAACAGGCTTTGATGCCCCTCATGTTGATGTGATTGCCATTTTACGCCCCACTGAATCGGTCAGTCTTTACCAACAAATCATTGGCCGTGGCCTTCGTTTAAGTCCTGACAAAGAAGATTGCTTGATTTTAGATTACACCGGGCAAGGCCACGATTTATTTTCCCCTGAAATTGA
>JAYWDA010000123.1:0-2294 GCA_043780105.1 Pseudobdellovibrionaceae bacterium
TTTTGTATCGGCCCTAGCTTTAGCGTTTCCCCTGCCTGACGGGCGTTTCCATCCGCAAGCAACTAAACCCAGTTTAAATCTTGATTATAATTTTGAGGGAATTGTTTCGTTATCCAATTGCTCAGGCAGTTTGATTCGCTATGAAAGCAGTCAAACCACGGATCATGCGCTGATCTTAACAAATGGGCACTGCATTGAATCTGGCTTTACTGACCCCAACGAAATTGTCAGCCGCCAACCGACGGATCGACGATTTAATATTTTAAACCCTCAGGGTCAGGCTCTGGGCAAAGTCACGGCGACACTCATTCTTTACTCGACGATGACAAAGACCGACATCACCCTTTATGAGCTGCGCGAAACCTATTCTGATATTTTACGGGACTTTAAAGTCAGCCCCTTGACCTTGGCTTCGACTCATCCTCAAAAGCTGCAAACCATTGAAGTGATTTCGGGTTATTGGAAGCGTGGCTACAGCTGTCAGATCGATGATTTTGTTTACCAATTAAAAGAGTCTCGATGGAGCTTTAATGATTCACTTCGGTACACGCGGCCGGGCTGCGAAACGATCGGTGGAACATCGGGATCGCCTATTATTTTAAAAGGCACTCGCACCGTGATTGGTATTAACAACACAGGCAATGAGTCCGGAGAAAGTTGTACGATGAATAACCCCTGTGAAGTGGATGCCGAAGGCAAAGTCACGGCACAGGAAGGTCTGTCTTATGGCCAGCAGACTTTTTGGATTTATAGCTGTTTAAATTCAAAAAATGAAATGGATTTAAATCAACCTGGATGTCAGCTCCCCCATTAAGAGGGAGCTTCAATAAATTATTTTTTTAATTATTTTTTATCTTTAGGAACTTTTGAAGGATCTACCGTCACTTCAATTTCTACACGGCGATTTTTCTTGCGACCATCCGCTGATTTATTGTCCGACACGGGATTAGTTTCACCCAATCCAATGCTTGATACTGTTGTGACAGGAAGGCCCGATGCAACTAAAACTCTTTTAACAGAAGCAGCTCGGTCTTCAGACAGTTTATTGTTTACATCCGGGGAACCGGTGCTGTCAGTGTAACCTTTGACGGTTAAAATATTTTCAGGATATTTTTTCATGATATCGGCCATCTCGGTGATGTTTTTTTGCGCTTCAGATTTTAGATTCGCTTTGCCTGTATCAAAAAGGATATCGCTTTTCAATTTTGTTACAAGACCGTCTTCAGTTCGTTTGGTTTCTGCAATTTTATCCAGCTCTTTTGCCTGCTGATCCAAACGTCGTCCGACAACTCCACCTAATGCCGTGCCAATCAGTCCACCTAACAAAATACCTTCGTTTCGTTTGCCTGCGTTGGAACCAATAATTCCACCAAGAACGGCTCCTGCTCCGGCTCCGATGCCGGCCCCTTTGACTGTTTTATCGTTTTCTTTGTTAGTTGCACAACCTGATGCTAGCAAACTTAAAACACTGACAATTGTGATCCATTTTTTCATAAAATCTCCTCTTCAAGTTTTGTACTCTTTTGGCGTCTAGCCTGCAAGACCAACAGCAAAAATTTGATTTACAGCGCCAGTAGCCCCTCAGAATAAAATCCTGCGGATTCAATAAGCCCTGACAGAACAGAATGGAAATGCGACCGCGTTTGCAATTTTTCAGAGCCAAAACGATGTTCAAACTCGCGGCGAATCAGTGGAATTTGGGCGGAGCCCCCAGTTAAACAAACTAAATCCACCTCGGCTGCGCTAAGTTGGGCCTGCGCCAAGCATTGATCTAATGCGGCAAAGATTTTTTCTTTGGCAGGGCTAGCCCATGTTTCGAAAGCGCCTCGGTCAAACTGTAACTTAATTTCCAAGCTGGGATATTCAAATTGAAACTCGGCCTGCGGTTGTTCAGACAGCCCTCGCTTGGTTTTTTCAATCTGTTCAAAAAAAGAAAATATCTGCTGATCTTCGACCAAAACTAAAAGTCTTTCAATCGCCTGACGATCTGTGATGTCTATCGCCCCTTTTTGAACATCGCGAATAAATTCATAAGTTTCTTTTTCTTTTAAGTGAACCGTGTGCGCTGGCTGATTAAGTCTTGTCATCACTGAGGGAGGCATCGTCAGAATATTTCTTCCCATGGAAACTTTGTAGCGGGCTCGGGCCCCAAAGAAATCACTGAGCTTTTGGCTCATAAATAAACTGTCCATAGCATCACCGGCAAAAGAGCACCCATCTAAACCTAAGACATGTTCTTTTTTAAACGCATATGGGCCCATACGAATCAAAGTAAAATCAGAAGTTCCGCCGCC
>JAYWDA010000124.1:0-5755 GCA_043780105.1 Pseudobdellovibrionaceae bacterium
TTTGGATATGTTTCCTTACCCTTCTGGATCTGGCCTGCATATTGGCCACATTGCTTCGTACACGCCGACCGATATTATTTCTAGATACAAGCGGGCCCAAGGCTTTAACGTTCTTCATCCGATGGGTTACGACGCCTTTGGCTTACCGGCTGAACAATATGCCATTCAAACGGGCGTGCATCCGTCAAAAACGACGGACCAAGCCATTGAAACATTTCGACGTCAGCTTAAGTCATTCGGTTTTAGTTTCGATTGGAGCCGCGAAATTTCCACTTGTGATCCAAAATTTTACAAATGGACACAATATATTTTTACCAAACTTCATGAGCGAGGCCTGGCTTATCAAAAAGAAGTCCCCGTCAATTGGTGTCCCGCTTTAAGAACCGTGCTTGCCAATGAAGAAGTTGTTGATGGAAAAAGCGAACGCGGCGGCCATCCCGTTTTTCGCCAGCCGATGAAACAGTGGATGCTGAAAATCACTGATTATGCCGAGCGATTATTACATGACTTAGATAAAGTTGACTGGCCCCACCGTACGAAAGAGGGCCAAAGAAATTGGATTGGAAAATCTGAAGGGGCGCAAGTCACTTTTAAAATCGGAACTCATGAAGTTTCTGTTTTTACCACGCGACCTGATACTTTGTATGGCGTGACGTTTATGGTGCTGGCACCCGAACACCCTTTGATTCCTTTGATCACAACTCATGAGAAAAAATCTGTGGTCGATGCCTATATTAAAAAATCTGCAGGTAAAAGCGAAGTTGATCGCAAGGCTGCGACAGAAAAAACTGGCGAAATGACCGGCGCTTTTGCGCAGCATCCGCTGGATCACAACATTCAAATTCCAATTTATATTAGCGATTATGTTTTGATGGATTATGGCACGGGCGCCATCATGGGCGTTCCCGGTCATGATGCCAGAGATTTTGAATTTGCTAAAAAGTTCGACCTTCCGATTGTTCGAGTTCTTGAAAGTTCAGAGGAACTTCCTTTTGAAGGCGACGGCCTTCTGATCAACAGTCATTTTTTAAATGGCTTAGAAAAAAATGAAGCGATCGCTCGAATGACAGAGCACTTAAAAGAAAAAGGCATTGGCCAAAAAGAAATTCAGTATAAGTTTCGCGACTGGCTTTTCAGTCGTCAAAGATATTGGGGCGAACCTTTTCCGGTTGTACATTTTCCCCAAAAAGGACTTAAAACTTTACCGAAAAATGAACTGCCCGTGCTTTTACCAGATGTCACTGACTATCAGCCCTCAGCTAAAGGCGAAGCGCCTTTAGCTCGTAATAAATCTTGGATGGAGTATACGGATAAAGACGGAGAAAAAGGTCACCGCGAAACCGACACAATGCCGGGGTCAGCGGGATCTTCGTGGTACTTTTTGCGTTATACCGATCCACTGAATGACCAAGATCCATTTTCTTTTGAAGCGCAAAAGTATTGGATGCCCGTGGATCTTTATGTTGGAGGTGCTGAACATACCGTCGGTCATTTGCTGTATGCCAGATTTTGGCAAAAAGTTTTATTTGATGCTGGAATTGTTTCCCATGAAGAACCATTTAAAAAGTTGGCTCACCAGGGACTTATTTTGGGATCTGACGGCGAAAAAATTTCTAAATCCCGAGGCAATTTCGTAAATCTGGACGATTTGCATGGAAAATATGGCGCCGATATTTTACGAACCTATATCAGCTTCTTAGGTCCTATGGATAAGGACAAACCTTGGTCTGATAAAGGCATCGATGGCGTTCGCCGCTTCTTGGACCGCGTCTGGCGAATGGTCGCTAATGACGAAGGGGCTTGTCACGCTACCGAAACTCCCCTTCCACCCGAGGCTGAAAAAATTCTGCATAAGACAATTAAGAAGGTCACCGAAGACATCGAAAATATGGGCTTTAACACAGCCATTAGTGCCATGATGATATTGGTGAACGAGCTCTACCGGCTGGAAATCAAGCCCAAAGCGGCTTTAAAGCCGCTGGTGCAACTTCTGATGCCATTTGCTCCGCATATGGCCGAAGAAATGTGGACAATTTTGGGGGAAAAAGAGTTTGTGTCTTTGGCATCCTGGCCAAAATTTAATGGCGCTTTGGTCATCGACGATACGGCGACTTTGGGAGTGCAGGTTAACGGCAAGATGCGCGGAACCATCGAAATAGCGATCGATGCCGCCGAAAAAACCGCACTGGAAGAGGCTCAGAAGCTTTCAACAGTTCTTGCGGCGCTGGGAGGAAAAAATATTGATAAAGTTATTTACAAACCCGGGAAAATATTGAATCTGATAGTAAAATAAACAAGGCAAAAAATTAGGCTCGATAATTTTAGAGGAATAACTGATGTCAGATTCTTGGAGTGTTGAAAAAAGTGCGTCCCTCTATGGTATTAACAATTGGGGCAGCGGTTATTTTAAAATCAACTCTCAGGGTAACGTCATTGTCACCCCGTCTGGCAGCCAAGGTCCGCAAGTTGATTTGTATGAGCTAACCCAAGATCTGCTTGATCGCGGAATACGAATTCCCATCATGATTCGATTTCAAGATATTATTAAAGCTCGAGTTGAGCTTTTGCATGGCTGTTTCCAAAAAGCATTTATTGATCACGGCTACAAAGGCCAGTACTGCGGCGTTTATCCGATCAAAGTAAATCAGCAAAAGCATTTGGTGCAGGAGCTGGTGAAATTCGGAAAAGATTTACGCCTTGGTCTTGAGTGCGGCTCTAAGCCTGAGCTTCTAGTTGTTTTAGCTTTGATGAACACGCCGAACGCGGTGATTATATGTAACGGCTTTAAAGACGTTGAATATATTGAGACCGCTTTACTTTCTCAAAAACTAGGTCGTAACACCATTATCGTTGTGGATCGTCGCGAAGAACTTCCAATGATTATTGCAGCCGCGAAAAAATTTAACACCCGCCCGCAAATTGGTTTTCGTGCAAAATTAAATACGCAAGGGGCCGGTAAATGGGTGGACTCTTCAGGCGCCCGTTCTAAGTTTGGTTTAACCGCCGTCGAAATTGTTGAAGGTGTCGAGCTTCTTCGAAAAGAAGGCATGCTAGATTGTTTGCAATTGCTGCATTACCATATCGGCTCACAAGTGCCTTCGATTTCTAGTATTAAATCTTCTTTAAAAGAGGGCGCTCGATTTTTTACTGAGCTCTATGCTATGGGCGCAGAGCTTAAATATATCGATGTCGGTGGTGGTCTTGGAGTTGATTATGACGGGACTGGAAATTCAGACAGCTCGATCAATTACAGTGAACAAGAATATGCCAACGATGTCGTTTCAACACTGCAAGCTTTATGCGATGAAAAAGGTATTCCGCATCCAAACATTATCACCGAATCCGGTCGTGCCTTAGTGGCCCATCACTCGGTTTTAGTATTTAATGTTATGGGCGTAAATAATTTATTCCGGCACACGCCTCCTCGTCCTACGATCAAGTCAGATCCCAGAATCATGCAGGATATGCAGTATATTTATGAAAAAGTAACTCGCGATAATATCAACGAATGTTTTAATGATTTGACCCAGTCTAAGGATGAAACTTTGCAGCTTTTCACCTACGGCGTTGTTTCATTAGAACAGCGCGCTTGGTGTGAAAGCATGTACTTTGCAATTGCGACAAAAATGCTCTCGATCGCTAAAGTGACGCCTGACTGCGAAGATATTTTGGCTCGGCTTTCAAAAGAATTATGTGACACTTATTTCTGTAACTTTTCAGTATTTCAATCGGTTCCTGATTCATGGGCCGTAGGACAAGTTTTTCCAGTCATGCCCATTCATCGTTTGAATGAAGAGCCCTCAACTTCTGCGACTTTAGCTGATTTGACATGTGACTCAGATGGAAAGATTGAAAAATTCATTGATACAGCCACCGGTGATTTTAAAGATACGATTCAACTTCATAATTACGAAGTGGGTCAGCCCTATTATGTCGGCGTGTTTTTAACGGGCGCCTACCAAGAGATCTTAGGCGATCTTCATAATCTTTTTGGTGACACCGATGCCGTGCATATTTCTTTAGGTGAGGCTGGTTACACAATCGATCACTACGTCCCAGGTGATACCGTAACAGAAGTTCTGACCTACGTTCAGTACGGTCGCACCGAAATGGTCGACAGCGTTCGTCAGGCCACAGAGGAAAGCATTCAAAAAGGCACAATCACCAAGCAAGAAGCCAAGCTCCTCATAAAACATTATGAAGAGGGTCTGTCTGGCTACACTTACTTGGAAGAAGCTGAATAAAATAATCTGAATAGCTTGGTTGATCCTAGAACAAAAGCAATGGTTCTAGGGCTCCCTCTAGCTTTAATTGCACTCGAATCTTTCACCAGCAAAAGTTAACCATCCGCCTTCATTACGTAAGACTGAGTTTTGAACTTCTAAAAATCCACCAACGCCACTGACGGTGTACAGTGAAGTTCGTCCGTTATTTCGAGCTAAGCGAACTCCAGAGCTGGGTGGCAATGAACCTGGAGGCTGTGCACGCATCTGAAGTATTTGAGCATTCTTAACAATGAGTACTAGGGTTATATTTGAATCTGAAACGCCATCACAAGTAACATTTGATCCTGCAAAAGCCAGGGTTGGTGCAAGAATCAGCGATAAAGTCGTTAATATTTTCTTCATAAATCCTCCGTTAGGGTTTAAGAAGACCTAATCTAAAAAATCATAGAAGTCATAAATTCCCTTACATATTCTTAAATTGGTAGGTTGAATTTACACGTTTTTAGGTGTGCCCCCCCAATCTTTATACAATAACGTATTTCAGATCAGTATTACTTTAGATGCTAATGAAACTTATGATCTAGACAGAGTACTTCGAATCAAAGGCATCTCGAATTGCGAGCCCAATATTAATCAACATCGTCAACGTGATCAGCAGGGCTCCAGAAGGGGCCCAAACAAGCCATTCGGCAATCGTAAAATATTTTTGAGCTTGGCCCAAAAGTTCTCCCCAACTTGGTGTTGGTGGAATCAATCCCAGTCCCAGATAATCCAAGTACGCGAGCGAAATCACATTAGCTGCAATCGTAAACGGAGCGAAAGTCACAATCGGCGTCAGCGCATTTGGAAAAATATGTTTTGATATAATTCGCCAGTGACTTGAGCCAATAGCTCGCGCCGCTTCAACGTACTCACGCTTTCTTAAGGACAGAAATTGCGCCCGCATATAACCAGAAATCGATGTCCAACCAAAAATCACATTGATCAGAATCAACAAAGGAAGTGTCGGTGAAAATAAAGCAACGGCCGTAATGATCACAAAAAAGGCCGGCATACTTTCAACCACTTCAACAATCCTTGAACCGACTAAATCAACCCGGCCACCGGCATAACCCATAAAGGCTCCGGCCAAGCAGCCTGACAAGTAAGAAAGAAACCAAACTGATAAGGCATAAGCCAGAGTGTAGCGCAGACCATAAATCAGCCGAGTTAAAACATCCCGACCGCGATCATCGGTTCCGAACCAATTTTGCTTCGTAGGCGGTGCTGGATATTCAGAAAGGGCTTTATTACTTTCGAAAGGATCCCACTGAATGATCGGCCAAATCCACCAATCCCCTTCGTTAAGCTTGAGTTCGCGGTAATCAGTGATGACCGCGTCTTCGATTCCAAAAACCGAGGGATGATAATCTTTCACTAAAGGAAAATAGATTTCACCATGATATTTCATGACATGCGGACGATTGTTCACCCAAAGTTCGGCTGTGCAACTAAGAAAAATTAATCCCAGAATCACAAACACAGAAAAG
>JAYWDA010000125.1:0-2231 GCA_043780105.1 Pseudobdellovibrionaceae bacterium
GGGCGGTTTTTGCTAAGATCGCAGACCTTGCAGATCTTAAGGTCACCGCTTTTTCTTCAGAATTATATTTTAAGGTTTGAATAAACTTTTGCACCCGCCGAGGCGTCCGATATTTTTTAGCTAAACTTAAAAACAAAGGATCAATCCGGTTCATAAGCCCTGACGACGGAAGCGATGGACCTTTTCAAGCCAAGAAAGGACTTTTTCAGGCGCATGCTTTTTTCGCCACATTCCCGCCGCATATTTATTGGCTTCTGCCAAAGTTGGATAAGGGTGAATCGTCGATAAGATTTTATTCAATCCCAAACCCCAGCGCATCGCTAAAGTAAACTCTTGAAGCATATCTCCTGCGTGAGCACCGACAATCGTAGCCCCTAAAATTTGATCTTTGCCTTTCGGAGTGATGACTTTCACAAACCCATGCGCTTCTGAATCCGTGATGGCTCTGTCTAACTCAGCTAAGTCATAGCAAGTCACTTCATAATCTAATTTCTGAGCTTTGGCTTCAGTCTCGTTGAGACCGACACGAGCTACTTCTGGTAACGTATAGGTCACCGCTGGAAATGCTTTGTAGTGAATCTTAAATTTTTTCAAAGGCGAAAATAAAGCATTCACCGCCACAAACCAAGCTTCATGGGCGGCGCCATGAGTGAATTGATAGCGGCCTATCACATCTCCACAAGCAAAGATATTTGGATAATTGGTACGCATAAAAGGATCTAGAATCAAATCCCCTTTTTGAGTCTCGATTTTTAAATTCTCTAAACCAAAGCCTTCAAGCCGTGGCTTGCGGCCAGAGGCAATCAAAACTTGGTCAAAGGGAATACTGATTTCTTTTTTATTTTGGTCTTCTAATAATGCTGTTTTCGAGTTTTTATCAAAGCGAATGAGTCTGCATCCCATTTTTAGATTCATGCCCTGCTTTTTAAATTGGGCTTGAATCAATTCTGAAACTTCCGCGTCTTCGCGCTGAAGAATTCGGTCAGCTCCTTCGACCAACGTCACTTCGCTTCCAAGCAAAGTAAAAGCTTGGGCCATCTCGCACCCGATCGCTCCGCCGCCAATAACTAATAATTTCTTTGGAAGCTCTTTTAAATTCCATAAATTTTCGGAAGTTAAATAAGAAATTTCTGAAAGTCCCGGCACCGCAGGAACCCGCGGCGAGGCACCCGTTGCAATCACGATATTTTTTGTGGTTAAAACCTGACCATTCACTTTCACTTCATAGGGTGAAATAATTTGTGCGTCGCCGACCCTACAATCAACACCTAAACTTTGGTATCTCTCGACCGAATCATGAGGCTCAATCTGTCCAATCAAAGAATGAACGCGCTTCATGACATCAGAAAAATCGACTTGAATATCGACTTTTTTAATACCTAAATCTTGGCAGTTTCGAACTTCCGCCATAAATTTAGCCGTTCGCAAAAGGGCTTTACTGGGAACGCAGCCTGTATTCAGGCAATCTCCACCCATTTTATGTTTTTCAATCAAGGCGACTTTGGCTTTTACCGCCGCTGCGATGTAAGCGGTCACTAATCCTGCAGAACCACCACCAATAACAACGATATTAAAATCAAATTTTTTAGGTTTTTTAAATCCAGAATAAAGCTTTCGATTTTTAAAACTTGTGATCACGGCTTTTGCTAAAAAAGGCACAACCCCTAAAACGATGGTGGCCCCAATAAAGCTGGGGGATAAAATTCCGCGAAGGCTTGTTAAAGTAGAAAGCTGTTCGCCTGCATTCACATAAGCCATGGTCCCTGGCAGCATTCCAATCCAACTGAAAAAAACATAGGCCGTCCATCGAATGGGCGTTACGCCCATTAAGATGTTCACCAGAAAAAAGGGAACGATTGGAATCAGTCTTAAAGTGAGAAGATAAAAAGGTCCTTCTTTTTGAAAACCTTGTTCCACTTCTTTCCATTTCTGATGCCATTTTTCACGAACATAATCGCCCAGGAGCCAGCGTGTTCCTAAAAAGGCCAAGGTCGCACCCACTGTGCTTGCGACCGAAACTAAGATTGTACCCCAAAAAAGGCCAAACACAGCTCCACCCAATAAAGTCAGGACAGCGGCGCCCGGGAAGGAAAAGGTCACTGAGATAATATAAATAATTAAATAAATTAAAGCCGTCGTGACCGGCTGATTTTGATTATATTGCCGAAAGGTCTCGAGCTGGGCTTTGACATAATCAAGAGCGAGATACTGTTGAAGGTCGAATTTGAAGA
>JAYWDA010000126.1:0-7745 GCA_043780105.1 Pseudobdellovibrionaceae bacterium
GAACATCGCTGATTTTAAAACCCAGAACTTCGGGATCCATAAAGTGAGTCGGAGCGCCCACTTTATTTTCATCACCTTTCAGTGATCGCCAGTAAGTATCAGGAACATTGCACAAGTGTCCCAAAGTATGAGATCTGAATTTAAGAAATTCTTTGAGCGTAGGGTCTTTAACTAAAAATGCACTGGCTTCACAAATGGCATTGTGACCACGACCGCCCCAAGCCTGTGCCATGACCGGCAACACCATAGCCAGCAAAAGAACTAAGACCACCTTCATCGATCGTAACACAAGACCTCCAGGGTTTATTTGTGGCCCACAGTACCGGTAATTTTTGGCAGCAGCAAGATCCCAAATGCGAAACTTTCAGTCTTGATTCGATAGCGATTTGCGTGCCGACTAAAATCATAAATTATGGATATAAATGGATATATTTATGGATATTTGTTAGCTCTGAGTAACCGTACCGGTCACTTTCGCCAGCAGCAAGACCCCAAATGCAGGTTTGCCGTCGATGGCGTGGATTTTCTTCAAAATTTCCAGTGGTTCAGAGCTTTTTCTGAGACCAGTGCTTTGGTCAACATTGATGATATTGCAGCGGATACAAGGTTTGCTAAATTCTAGCTCCACCGGACCCAGTTTGAAAGTCGTCAAAGCATCTTCGCCCCAAGCCTCTAAACCAGAGACAACAATGTTGGCGCGAAAGCGTTCAATCGTGATGGGCTCTGACAATTCTTGATTCAACGCTTTTAAGCTATCCAGGTTAGCTAACTGAATCGGTCTTGAGTCAGCAAAATGAATTTGATGTTGGCGTTGGCTTTTAGGACTGCGAGCAAGGTGCGCAGGCCTTCCTAAATATTCACTCAGCTGGCGATCAATCAATGGGTCTTCAATCCAAGCTTCAACTTCGCTTTTCCAGACTTTAACTTTTCGCGTTTCTTGGTGCACTTTTTCAAAAGGCACTTCGAAAGCATAGTTATCAATTCGAAGAATCAATGAAGTGGCCGTTAGCGAAGTTTGAATTTGCGCCATTTGGGGCAATTGCCGCTGAGTTAAAAATTGACCCTTATCATCGACAATCATCCAATTCCGATCCCAGCGGATCCCACCTTTTTCAATCTCAACTTCTTGCAGCTGAATTCCGGCGCAAGACTTGATCGGATAAGTCCACAAAGATTCGATTTTCATAAATTCTCCAGGGTGAATCAAGGAACTCGGGCTGTGGCGCGAATCCATGCGTAAAAGAAAGTAGCATCATGGGATTTTTTAAAAAGTTCAACTTCTTGATCCATTTTATGGACCATTTCTTTGGTAACCCGGCCTTCTTTAATTAAAGAATTTTTTGCACTGAGCAAGATTTGATAAAAATATTCCATAAATATTTTTCGGCGATCCGAATCCCTGGAATCAAAATGAAAAGGTCGGACTTCGATGTTGATATCCACAAATCCTGCTTCCTTTAAGTAGTGACCTAACATTCCACCAATAAAGGGATGTCCGCCCATAGCCCATTGCAGATCATTGAATTCGAACCAGTATTTCAAAAAATTAGCACTGTAAGGTTCAATAAAAAGAGTTTGATTAAAAACTTCACTGCAATAAATCTTTGCTCCTGATTTTAAATGCGATTTCACTCGCTTTAAAACTTTTAACGGATCAGGAACATGTTCCAAAAACCAACACAAAAAAGCGGCATCATACTTTGGTTTTTTCAAACTAAACTTTTGCGCGTCAGCTTGAAAAAGATGAACCCGCTTTTGCTGAATTTCTTTTTTTAAATATTTCTGTGCCGCCGCCAGCTGATCTTCTGAAAGATCAAAGCCATCAATATGAAGTTTAGGAAACCTCCGAAGTAGAATTTTTGTTTGCGCGCCAACGCCGCAGCCCACTTCCAAAAGGCGTTCTTTGAATTCAAGATCAACACCTTCGTAAACATAAGGCTCCAAAAATTCGGCCTGATGAGTCAGTCTTTTTTGTTCAATAGGATCAAAGCCATGAATATATTTTGTCTTATGTTTTCCCATTGTTCCTACTCTAGCCGTAAAGCTTTAAAGGCATCCTGCCATGGGGTGATAAGAATCCCATCAGATCGCCGTTGTTTTTTTTCATTACAAACACATATTAAATCAGCCATTGGGAAGTCTTTTTTAAAAAGCTTAAGGTATTTCAAATGGCGATCTTCAATTTTTTCAGCCGATTTAATTTCTACCAGCGCGATGGACCCGTTGGGTCTTTCAATAATAAGATCCACTTCGGCGTCATCTTTTGTTCTTAAATATGAAAATTTAAAGTCTAGTTGATAATATTCATTCAAGCGATGACATTCATTCACAAACCAAGATTCAAAAAGTTTTCCATACTGACTAGTTTGCTTTTGGACGGGTATGGTCAGCTGTTTTTCGATCGCCCTTTTTACCCCAGCATCAAAAAAATAAAATTTTGATGCTTCCCTTTGAGCAACGCGGACTGATTTGTCATAACTATTCAAAAAAAATCCTAGATTTGTGTCGATAAGAATTTCAAAATAATTTTGTACAGTTTTAATGTCGACGCCAGTCGACTCGGCAAGTTTGGTGAAATTGAGAGGCTCGGTCTCATTTTGCATACAAATAGGCAAAAACAATCGAAAGGGATTTAAATTGCGCACGGCTTGCTCAGCAACAATTTCCTCCTTAATATAATTCTCTAGATATGCTTTTAGATAGTGGGCCTTATCTTTGTCCTTTTTAAGATTAATAATTTCGGGCAGACTTCCCCAATTAAGCTGATGTTCAAGGTCCATTTTTTTTCCCAACTCGACTGCCGTTAGAGGATACAAAGAAAAGCGGAAGGCCCTACCAGCAAGTAAGTTAGCACCCATTCTTTTGAGCTTTCGGCTACTTGAGCCTGTCAATGCAAACTTGAGGTTTGTGGTTTCAATCAGCTTGTGGACAACATCCAATAATTTGGGGGATTTCTGGACCTCATCAATAAAAACCCAAGCAAATTTTTGTGGATTGCCAGCTAACTCTTCATAGAGCAGTTGGGGTTTCATGGAATATTTTTCCTCTTGATCAGGCTCAAGGAGGTCAATTTTAAGACATCTTTTTTGAAATAGAGGAGAAGAATTAATTAAAGTAGATTTTCCAGTTCCCCTGGCGCCTAACAAAAGAAACGACCTGTTTTTTGAAATCTTAATTATCCGCTGGATCATACTCCATATTTTAACGCTAAATATGGAGTATTGTCTACAAGATTTCTATTTCCCCAAAGCTGTGGGTGCACGACTTCCGCCTAAAAACCCAGCTAACGCGACCACCGTGACGATATAAGGCAGCATCTGAACCCATTGAACGGGCAGGGTCAGACCAAAAATGGGTGATCCTTGTAAACGAATTTGCAAAGCATCCGTCATTCCAAAAAATAAACAGGCCAGCAGCGACTTCCATGGATGCCACCGGCCCAAAATTAAAGCAGCTAGCGCCATAAAGCCACGTCCGCCTGACATTTGCGGTGAGTAACTGGAAGCTAAGAATACGCTTAAGCTTGCGCCACCCCAGGCCGCCAGCGCCCCGGCAGTTAAAACACTGAACCAACGTATTTTATTAGGGGAAATTCCGCTAGCGTTTAAACTTTCAGGATGTTCTCCAGCAAACGTCAGCCAAAGGCCCAAAAAGGTTGAGCGTAAAAAAATCGATATCAGTGCCACAACTGCAAAGGCCATAAGAACAGGTTCTATCGTAAATCGATTTACTAATGCCATTCCTGGGGTTGAGCCCGTCGAATTAAAAATAACTTTCGATAAAAATGGAATTACTCCGAAAACCAAAAGATTGATGGCCATCCCAGAGATCACTTGATCGGATTTTTTTTGAATTGTTAGCCAGGCCAAAAGGCAGGATAAAATAATTCCAGAAAGGCCAGCAAAGCCCCAGCCCATCCAAGCTGATTGAAAATAAAATCCAGTGGCAGCGGCCACGAAAGCCCCCATCAGTAGCAATCCTTCCAGCGCAATATTGATCACACCAGAACGCTCGCATAAAAGGCCTGCCATGGTTGCAAAAATTAAAGGTGTGGCCATTCGCAAAACAGAGGGGAATATTTCAAGAAACATTTTTTCTCCTTTTGCTAATACTTTCGCGGATCCAGGGAATGGCCACGCAAATAACAATCAGGCCTTGAATGATCTTCGAAAAATCCCGGGTGATGGTCGCAGTTTCTAAATCTAAATCAGAGGCTCCCTTATGAAGAGCGCCCAATAAAAAAGCTGAAAATAAAATTCCTAAAGGATGATTACGAGCTAAAAGCGCCACCGCAATTCCCATAAATCCATAATCCGGTGAAAATCCCAGCCTAAAATTTCCAGGTCCTGCCACAATTTCCGAAACAGCAACAAGTCCCGCTAAAGCCCCGGCTAAAGACATCGTTAAAATCTGATAACGCTTTTTAGAAATCCCTGCACGAGCTGCGGCTTCGGAATTAGAACCCATGGCACGCAACTCAAAGCCCCATTTTGTTTTCCACAAGAAAATCCACACTGCTGCGCAAGCAAAGATCGCTAGCAAGATCGAAATATTCAAAGGAGTATTTGGAAAAGCCTGGGCTATAAAGTCGATGGACTTTAAAGAGTTTGAGCTTTGAATAAAACTGCTTTCTGGATTCTGAGAATCCAATCGCGGAATTATATTTAAAGTCATCCAGCTGGCAAAACCTGCGGCAATAAAATTAAGCATGATCGTAATAATCACTTCATGGCTGCCACGATAGGCCTTAAGCCAGCCTGGAATAAATCCCCAGACACCGCCAAAAAAAATCGAAGCTAAAATTAAAATAATCGGACCCACTGGAAAAGGCAAATCCACACAGTGCACGCCAACCCAAGTTGTTAAAATGGCTGCCAAGGTCAGTTGTCCTTCAGCCCCGATATTAAACATGCCTCCGTGAAAAGCCACAGCAACAGATAAGCCAGAAAAAATAAAAGGAGCAACGTAAGACAAGGTTGTCCCAAAATCATAATTCGATCCAAATGCACTTTTAAAAAGAACGGCTGCAATATGGAAAGGATTTTCACCAGCAAAAGCTGTTAAAGAAAGAGCTAACAGTAATCCGACAATAAAACCGATGCTTGTATTTTTCATAATGCCACACCAGCCATGGCGGCACCCACTTGTTTTTCCTGAAACTGCTCGCGGGTGAATTCTTTTTGAATCCGTCCCTTGTAAATGACATAAATGCGATCACACATTTGAAATAATTCATCCAGGTCGGATGAAATCAGAAGAACCGAACCGTCTTTTGCCACAGTTTTAATTTGCTGGCGGATAAAGTCCGAAGCTTTTAAATCAACGCCACGGGTGGGGTGGGCCGCAATTAAAAATTTGGGCGTCTTTAGAATTTCCCGGGCAACAACAATTTTTTGCTGATTGCCACCAGAAAAACTTTCTGGAGGAAGATCCAAATTTAAAGGGCGTACATCAAAATCTTTAAAAGAAGTTTCCGCTTGCCGCCGGGCCTTCTGCCAATTCATCCATCCCGAAGTCGCGAAAGCCTGCTGGTGACCTAAAACAAAATTTTCTAAGCTTGAGCGATTTGGTAAAATCCCGAATCGTAATCGATCTTCAGGTAAGGCGCGCAAACCTAAATTTAAAATTTCTGCTGTAGAAAGTTTTAAAATATTTTGACCTGCAAGTTGAATCTGACCTGATATATTTTTTAAGCTGGTCGGCTCAAGCAAGACTTGAATTAATAAATCCTGCCCATTTCCCTCAACACCAGCAAGGCCGATGGTTTCTCCCTTAAAGCAAAACAAAGATTCAATATCAAGAGATTGACCCTTGTTTTTCCAGCTTAACTTTGAAATTTCCAAAGTTTTTTCGGGACGAATATTCGAATCACTAAAAGTCGAAGGCACTGACTTATGTCCAATCATAGCGGCTGCTAAATCTGCAAGTGAAGCATCACTGGTTGCGACCGAGGTGATATTTTCGCCGCGACGAAGAACATAGATTCGATCTGTCACAGATAAAATTTCTTTGAGCTTATGGGTTATGATCACAACCGACGTCCCGCGAGCTTTAAATTTTTTTAAAGTATCGAATAGCTGATTGACCTCATGCGGAGTTAAAACGGCGGTGGGCTCATCCAAAATTAAGAGGTCCGGCTTATGCAGTAAAGCTTTAAAGATCTCTAGCTGTTGCTGTTCGCCGACGGAAAGATCAGACACCTTTTGATCCCAGGAAAAAGGCTTAAAACCTAATTGCGAAGCTTTTTCAGAAAGTTCAGCTGACATTCTAGCAGGGCTAATCCAGCTCCAGGGCATTGCCTTCATCGAAACTAAAACATTTTCGAGAAGGGTATGGTGACCAGAAAGCATAAAATGTTGATGGACCATACCAATGCCTGCAGCTCTGGCATCAATTGGGGATGCGAAATAAACCTTCTGGCCTTTCCAGAAAATTTCACCAGAATCGGGTTTAAAAAGCCCATAGGTGGCATTCATCGCGGTTGATTTGCCGGCGCCATTTTCGCCAATAAGGCCGATGATTTCTCCGGCACTGATCTGCATTGAGAAATTTTTCAGAACTTGTGCAGCTCCAAAAAACTTATTGATCTGGCGTAACTCCAGAAGGGGTGAAGCCAAAGAACTCCCTATTTTGTCGTTCTAGTTTTGTAGTAATCAGGGACTTTAATTTCGCCTTTGATGATTTTCATTTTAATATCGTCAGCTTTTTTTCTGATTTCTGCACTTAAAACGTTTTTATTATTATCATCTAAAGCGTAATCAACGCCTTTGTCTTTCAGTCCATATCGAACAACGCCGCTCTTAAACTGTGCCGATTTGAATTGTGAAATCGTTTCAAAAACGGCCAGGTCCACACGCTTTAACATACTGGTTAAGACATAACCGGGTTTCATCCAGTTTTGATTCGAATCAACGCCGATCGCAAATTTTTTCTTTTCTTCAGCGGCATCAAAAACTCCCGAGCCGGAAGCTCCGGCCGCGACAAAAATAACATCGAAATCTGAACCATATTGTGACAGCGCTAATTCCTTAGCTTTTGCAGGATTGTTCCAGGCTTCGCCGCTGACGCCAATAAAATTTTCTGACACTGTCGCTTTTGGATTAATGTATTTTACACCTGCAGAATAGCCCCTTGCAAATCGACGGATAAGTGGAATATCCATGCCACCAATAAATCCAACTTTGCCGGTTTTAGATTTCATCGCAGCGATCGCACCAACTAAAAAAGAACCCTCGTGCTCTTCAAAAAGCAGCGATTTAACATTGCTGGCTTGGACTTCTCCGTCGACAACGGCAAATTTTGTATTTGGAAATTGCGCCGCGATTTTTTTAATCGCATCCACCTGCGCAAAACCTATTCCGATCACCAGGCCGTAGCCTTTGCCTGCTAAATTTCGATGTAAATTTTCAAGCGCATTTAAATCTGTGGCTTCGACATATTTTAACTCAATGCCAAGTTCCTTTTCAGCTCGTTTTGCGCCCTCAAAAGCAGCCGAATTGAAGGACTTGTCGTCCTTGCCACCTTTGTCTAGGACCAGACCAATTCGGACTGTTTCAGCCCAAGACAAAGTACATATTATGTTAAAAGACAGCAAAATGAGCCAGAAATGTCTCATCGAATCACCCCATAAATTGCCGAATAGATGAAAGAAAATAATAACTTAGCGATAATATAGAAGAGGCGCATAATATCGTCAAAACAATTCAACTTGGGCCCACTAGATTTTTAGTTTACGATATCGTAAA
>JAYWDA010000127.1:0-3590 GCA_043780105.1 Pseudobdellovibrionaceae bacterium
AAATAATAAAAATATTTTTAACAACTGCTCAAAAAATTTTAGAAAACGCCGATACCTTCTATGTAACACTTGGGTAGTGTCTTTTAAAGATTCCGACATTCGAACCTCCTTTAGTAAGAAAGAGGATGAGCTCGAAACAAAGCGAAAAGGGCGAAGCCACTTTCGCTTTGTGCGTTTTTGGGCCCAAAAAATTTAAGCAGTTTCTAGAATCGCAGCGACACCCATCCCGCCCGCTGTGCAGATCGAGATCAATCCACGCTTTTTTCCACCGCTTTGTAAAAGCTTTGCCAGCGTTCCTGAAATACGAGCGCCCGTCGCAGCAAAAGGATGTCCTACGGCCACACTGCTGCCAACCACATTCATTTTTTTACGATCAATAGATCCGATCGGCGACGACAGTCCTAAAACTTTTTTGCAATACTCTGCTGATTCCCACGCCTTTAAATTACACAAGACTTGACCCGCAAAAGCCTCGTGAATTTCAAAATAATCAAAATCTTGGAAAGAAAGTTGGTTCCTCGTCAGCAATTGTGAAACCGCTTTTGTCGGCGCCATCAAAAGTCCCGCACCATGCACAAAATCAACAGCTGCCACAGAAAAATCGATAAAGCGAGCTAAAGGCTTTAAACCAACTCGACTGGCGCCGCGATCGTTACCAATTAATAGGCAGGCAGAACCGTCCGTGAGCGGCGAACTATTTCCTGCCGTTAACGTTCCGTGAACAGGATCAAAAGCAGGTTTTAGCTTTGCTAATTTTTCAAGCGAGGTATCGCCTCTAACAGTGCCGTCTTTTTTAAGATCCAGAAATGGAACAACAAGGTCATTAAAAAAACCTTCCTGATACGCGCTTGCGGCGTTCCGATGACTTGCCAAGGCCAACTGATCTTGATCTTCGCGAAGAATTTTCCATTCCTTAACCATCAATTCACAATGATCACCCATTGAAAGAAGAGTTCTTGCTTCGACAACACTGGCTGCTTTTGGTTTCAGCGCGGCTAGTGAAAAACCAGACAGCGATCTCATTTTCTCAGAAAATGTTTTCGAACGATTTAAATTGAGTAACACTTTTCGAAACGATTCTGAAACTTCAATGGGCAGATCACTGTTTGTATCGACGCCGCCCGCAATTCCTAAATCGATCGCGCCCGTGTGAGCTTTCATGGCGATCTGCCAAGCAGTGTCTAAACTTGTTCCGCAGGCCCGTTGCACATTGTAGGCGGGCGTTTCAGGATGCAATTCAGTTTCTAGAACACACTCCCGAGCAAAGTTCCAATTGCCGGCGCTGTTCATCAAGGCGCCTAAGGCGACGTCATCAATTTTTTGATTTTTAAGGCCGGCTTTTTCAATCACCCCATTCAAGGATGCGACCATCAACTGTTGGCGCGTTACATTTGCATAGGAAGTCATGCTTTTCGCAAAAGGCACCCGGGCGCTGGATAAAATATAAACTGAATTCGAATCTGACTTCATTGGGACCTCGCTTAGATTCAAAAACCCTATTCTTTAGCAAAGGGGGGGTCAATTATTTAGAGACAAGAGGTAAATATCCCGCATAGACTTATGACGGGAGCAGCACATGTGGATTATTTATTTATTCAGCCTTTATAGTCAGCTGGTTTTTGCGCAGGCCCCACCTGCCGGGTTTATTTTAAATCCACAAATTCAACAGTGCGAAGCGGCTCTTCCAACCATCGGCTGGGCCGGATTCAATCACACCTGGCTTGAAACGCAGAATCAAAGTTTTGGTATGCCTTACTCGCTGACTCACGATGCGATCCGAGGTGGATTTGCGACGATTCGAAGCCCCGACCCGTCACTTCCTAATTTAACTTCCGAGCCTGTCTGCCGACCCGTCTATCAACCCGAAAATATTCCTCCCCACGACTTCACAAAAAAGTTTCTGTGCCTCCTCTCAAAGTTGACTGATAGCAATGAAGATCTGCTACCCGCCTGGCAGCCCATTTTTGTTTATGACTGGGCCTTAACAAATTGTCATTCTTCCGTTCGATTTATTATGGACTGTGCCGGCGGAGAAATGTCATTAAACCCGAATGGAGGGCTTGGCAGTCATTATTCGTCAGATCAAGTTCTGAACATTCTTAAAAAAAATTCTAGTAACCGGTCAGAGCCCGAAGCCTTTCAACTGCAAAATAATTTTCAAAATTTTATTCAAAACTTAAAAAGAATTTTTCAAGAAAAAGGAGACACCGGTTCTTTTTTGAAAGATAACGTACCGCTGCTTTTATCGCAGTCTCAAGCTTTAGCAAAATCCCTGGGCCAAGCCCGCGATCTTCGCCGAACCACACTCTACCGCCGCTTACAAAAATTTGATTTTAATTTTTCAAGATTAACGTCAGAGATGCAGACCTTACCACAAGCCAACCTTTTGCAAAAAATAGAAGACCTATCGATACTTTTCAAACAGCCAGATATGATTCAGAAAACTTTTCAGCAGATTTGCGAGCAAGCGCAGAAAGAGTGTCTTTAATGCGAAATATTTTTAAAAAAATTACGCTGACTCACTGGATTTTTATTGCGATGGCCATCGGGATTATTTTGGGTTCCCTTTTTCCAGATGGGGCTCCCATCTTTCATGTGGTCTCTAATCTATTTTTAAGAATGATCAAATGTATTATCGTGCCTATTATTTTTGGCACTTTGGTGGTTGGAATTGCTGGCCATGCCCAAGATATGAAGCAGATTGGTCGCTTGGCATTTAAGTCTTTAATCTATTTTGAAATCGTCACAACTTTCGCTCTTGTTTTTGGATTGGTTGCCGTAAATGTGGTTAAGCCCGGCGTTGGAGTAATTCTGAAAGACGTTGCGACAGGGATTGTTGCCGCACCACCCAAAATTTCGGCCGCTGAAGTGATTGAACATATTGTTCCGAAAAGTTTTTTTGAAGCGGCCGCTAATAATGACGTCCTACAGATCGTATTTTTTTCGGTACTTTTTGCTTTGGCGCTGATTCAGCTGCAGGGAAAACATCGCGCTACCATGGTGGATTTTTGCGAAAGCCTGTCTGAAACCATGTTTAAATTTACCGGACTGATTATGAAATTTGCGCCTTTTGGTATTGGCGCATCTATGGCCTATACCGTCAGCCACAGTGGCCTTGGAATTTTAGTGAATTTAGGAAAATTAGTTCTAACTCTGTATGGAACTTTAGCACTTTTTGTTTTGTTAATTTTTCTTCCAATTATTTGGTTTATGAAAATTCCGATGAAAGCTTTCTGGCAAGCTGTTCGACAACCCGCGGCCATCGCATTTTCTACGACGTCTTCAGATGCGGCCTTGCCTGATGCCATTAAAAGTATGATTCAGTTTGGTGTCCCAAAAAGAATTGTTTCCTTTGTGATGCCACTTGGATACTCATTCAATTTAGATGGGACGACTTTACATCTGGCTCTGGCATCAGTTTTTTGTGCACAGGCAGCAGGCCTTGATCTTTCTTTGCAACAGCAATTGATGATGATGCTTTCCTTGATGCTAACAAGTAAGGGCGTGGCCGCAATGCCCCGGGCTTCATTTGTTATATTATCTGGAACACTTGTGACTTTTGGAATTCCCATTGAAGCGGCTGTTCTTAT
>JAYWDA010000128.1:0-1683 GCA_043780105.1 Pseudobdellovibrionaceae bacterium
GTGCTTGAGCCCATTGCAAACTCATCCAGATTAAGTTTCCCGAGAATTGTAGCTCCCGAGTTTTTCAATCGTGCAACGACTGTTGAATCATAAGGAGGAACGAAATTATGTAATATTTTAGAAGCCGCAGTTGTTTTTATGCCTTTGGTGCACAATAAGTCTTTTATTCCGAAGGCAACTCCCGCAAGCGGACCCACAGTTTCATTTTTCCGGATTTTGTTGTCGATTTTGCCGGCCTCTTCTACAACCGAAGAGTTAATTGTGACGTAGGCATTTAGTTTGGGGTTTAAATTTTCGATTCTTTTTAAAAAAAACTGAGCCACTTCCACAGCAGAAATATTTTTACTCTTTACTGCACTGCTGACTTCTTTAAAGCTCGCCTTTATTAAATCCATAAAATCTTTCTATACAACAGGTGGAACTTTAAAAAGATGTCCTGCTTTGTCCGGCGCATTGATTAACATCTCTTCTGTCGTGGTTTCTTGTTTAGCCTCATCAATGCGGGTAACAAATTCGATCTCTGACGGCGTAACCAAGGGCTCAATCCCTTGAGTATCTATTTCTGATATTTGTTGAAAATGGGTTAAAACCTTGGTCAGCTGATCGCCATATTCTATAGCCTCTTCAGGCGTGATACTTAATCGTGCAAGTTTTGCTATACGTTCTATGGTTTTTTGATCAATCATTTAAGGCTCCGGATTGCATAAGACAATATCAAATTTAATGATTTCTACAAGCGGTAATGCTACAAATAGGCATGTCAGAAAATTCTGTGAAAAAGCGTTATGAAGAACTTAAAAAGCTCATTCGGCAGCATGATGAGCTTTATCATATGAAGGATCGCCCCGAAATAAGTGATTACGATTATGATCAGCTTTTTATTGAACTTTTGCAGATCGAAAAAGAACATAAAAATTTGGATCTCACGGATTCCCCTTCTGGCCGCGTCGGTGGCTTAGTTATTTCTCATTTTCAAAAGAAACAACACCGAAAGCCTATGCTCTCTCGATCTAACAGTTATTCAACCGAGGAAATTCTTGATTTCGATTTGAGGGTAAAAAAGTTTCTTCGCAGTGCGGAGACGGTTGAATATTATGCTGAGCTTAAATTGGACGGTTTGTCGATGGAGCTTGTTTACGAAAATGGCGTTCTTGTTAGCGCGCTAACTCGCGGAGACGGAGCAGTCGGCGAAGATGTTACTCATAATATTAAAACTATTAAAACTATTCCCCTTAAGCTGAAAACACCCAAGCCTCCGAAATTACTGGAAGTTCGCGGTGAGGTCATGCTCTTTAAAAAAGATTTTATTGCAATGAACTTAGCTTATGAAGACGCCGGCGAAGACACCTTTGCCAATGCAAGAAACGCTGCTGCGGGAACTGTGCGGCAATTGGACTCGAGGGTTGCGGCCTCCAGACCGCTTAAGTTTTTAGCCTACGCGCTGGGAGAATATGACGGAATATCTTTTGCTTCACAGAAAAACATTACGGAAGTTTTACATTCGCTCGGCATTCCAATAGTTAAAAAAGATTTGACCTTGTGCAGTTCGGATCCTTCCGATCTCGTTAATTATTACAAAAAAATCGAAAGCATCAGGTCTACGCTGGATTTTGATATAGACGGAATAGTCATCAAAGTGAATTCACTGGCATTGCAGGAAGACTTGGGCCTGGTTGCAAGAAG
>JAYWDA010000129.1:0-1531 GCA_043780105.1 Pseudobdellovibrionaceae bacterium
ATCACCACAGAATAAGCGGGAACTCGGGCCTTATAAATCACTTCGTCTTTTTGGGTCACGTCGATAATTTTTGTGCTGCCTGTGATGGTAACTCCAGCGCCAATCACAGCCCCTTCTTCGATAATTGTACCTTCAACTAAAATACTTCTTGAACCGACAAAAACATGATCTTCAATAATGACGGGATTAGCTTGAATGGGTTCTAAAACTCCTCCAAGACCAACGCCGCCAGAAAGATGCACGTGCTTCCCAACTTGCGCGCAAGATCCAACAGTTGCCCAAGTGTCCACCATGGTACCGCTGTCGACATAGGCTCCGATATTGATATAGGACGGCATAAGGATCGCGCCTGAGCTGATAAAAGAACCTTTTCGGGCAAAAGCCGGCGGCACAACGCGCACACCTTCAGAGCCGGTCCATTTTTTCACAGGAACTTTATCGTAAAAGTGAAAATCTCCCGCTGTCATCGCGGTATTTTTTTGAAGTTTAAAATAGATCAAAATCGCTTTTTTGATCCAAGCATGAGTGACCCATGTTTGCGCCACTTTTTCAGCGACTCGTAACTTTCCAAGATCTAATTGGTCAATCACATCAAGAACAGCTTTTTGATCTTGGGTGGAAATTTTATCAGCAGCAATTCCTTGTTCTAAAGCCGTCCAAATTGACTCAATAATATTTTCTAAGCTCAAGGGGATTTCCTTTTCTTACAATGTTTCTAAACTTTTTAACATTTCTAAAATAGCTGGGACATGAATTTTTAAAATAGGCTCTATGGAAAGACCACGCTCGACTTCATAAGTTAAAGTGGGCGATGATCTTTCTAAACCAGCATAAGTTCCCAAGCAGCCTGGAGTCGGATAACCGATATCAGCGTCAATCTTGTAGCCCGTGTGCTGAGCTAAAACTTGCGCTTGCTTCAGGCAATCCCCATTGACATTGAGCACAGGAAACCAAGAATGAAGCGACAAAATCATCTTTGGCTTTTTTTCATCGATGTATCTGCAAAGCGCCTGGTTTTCAGATTCGCTGTTAGAGTGGGGTCCTGGATGATACCGCAGAGTTTTAACTTCGGGGCTCCAGTCTTTGGTAGGAAGATTGCGATTTAAATCAACACCTCGACCATTCATGCGGGTTTTATTCAAAACGCCTTCAATATTAAACTGCGGAACAAGTGTTAAGCTAAGTTTAAATGGAAACGACGTGGACAATGATTTTAAAAGGCCCATAGCGGCCCAAAGACCCTCGATTTCGTCGCCATGAACTCCACCCAAAATAAGGACTTCAGGCGCTGGCGCAAGGCCAAACTCATACGCCATGATGGGTAAACCTAAAGAGGAGTTTCCAAACAGAGTTGTTTTCATGTAGGCTAATCTACTATGAATCTTCAGCCTCTACAATATATCGGTGATGAACTGTGCTTTCAGGGGCGAAAAACGCCTATTTCCCAGTTGATTGGGAACTACCATCGGCCAATTTATCTTTATGACCTGGCGGTGATTCAAAAAAGATTAAGTGATTTTCGAGCGGCCCT
>JAYWDA010000130.1:0-7393 GCA_043780105.1 Pseudobdellovibrionaceae bacterium
TTCAGGCGCGTTGTCGCCATAAGCACTAAAAATATTAATGGGATTTGGGGCAGAAGTTAGATCAGTGTTTTCAGACACAGGACCTCCAAAGTACTATTGGGGTTGGACGGCTTTATTCCTGTAACCGCCCGAGCTTACTTCAATTTCAGCAATGCCGGAACGATATAGGATCGGGTGGAAATTTCAAGTTCTTTTCGTGCGGACCACGGGGGTCCAAGAGAAACCCTGAAAAACATTCCTTTTGGGTTATCGCAGAATGTATTCCTTCAGTTCTTGCAGCTCGCAGGGCACACAGCCGACTTTTCCAACCACAACTCCAGCCGCAAAATTTGCCAGCATGCAGGCTTGGACTAAATCAAATCCTGACACCAGTCCCAATGCCATTGCGGCAATGACGGTGTCGCCAGCGCCTGTTACATCAAAAACTTTGCGAGCAAACGTCGGAACCTCAGTGATTTCATCACCAGAAAAAATGATCATTCCATCTTTTCCGCGCGTGATTATAATTTGCTTTGCACCCGTCAATGCTTGAAGTTTTCGACCGGCTTCATAAACTTTATCGGGGTTATCACGTAAGTCATCGGTGTCCATTCCTGCCAAAGCAAAAGCTTCGTCATAGTTGGGCTTAATTAAGTCCACACCTGTGTAGAAGCTGCCGATATTATTGCGATGTGGATCAACAAATAAGGGCTTTTTATGTTGGCCACAGGCTTTCACAACTTTCGAAATTAATTCTGGCGAAATCACACCTTTGGCATAGTCCTCTAAAATAACGCCGTCCACTTGCGGAAGAAATTTTTCGACGGTTTGTAAAAGTTGTTGCTCGATGGCGGCACTGACATATTTTTTGACTTCATAATCCACTCGAACCAAATGATGATGCTGAGCCATCACGCGAGTTTTGCGGGTTGTCGGACGCTTTTCGTCGGTGATCATTCCGTCCCATTTAATATTTGCTTTGCTAAAAAGATCTTTCAGCATCTTCGCACCAGAATCTTGACCGACCACTGAAACAGTAAAAGGCACACCACCAAGGCTAACGACATTGGTGGCCACATTTGCAGCCAATCCCAAACGCTGATCTTCGCACTGAACTTCAAGAACCGGAACTGGGGCTTCAGGGCTGATACGGCGCACTTCGCCCATAATGTATTCATCCAAGCCCACATCGCCGAGAACTAATAATTTCTTACCTTGTAAGCGCGGTAAATTTTGAATTAAAAATTCTTTTTCTTTAGGCCCGATGGTGGCTGTATGAATTTTAAATTTTGACATGATTGATCTCCATTTTATTTTTCTGCATCAAAGAACCGTAGGCCACTGGATTTTTGCCATCACCTTACCATCTGCAGATTGCAATTCGGCCTGCAAGTTATGATTAAGCCAGCGCTCGACAGAAGTTTTTTCTGGCTCGCCGAGCGAGTCCCGAAAGGTAAAGTCTAATTCTTTTATCGGAAGTGTGACGGTAAAAAAAGCTTTTTTAGACGACCCTTTAAATTTCACTAGCACTTCGTGTGGGCTCGGCCAACTTAGATCAAAAATTGGATTTTTAAATTCAGGGATGACCTGGGGGTTTAATTGATCTGTGATATCGACTAAAATCTCGCGTGTTTTCAGCCTTACTTTCTTATCTTTGCTTAGCACCCGGGCATTGACGATGGCGGCAACGCTGGCCCAGTCATAAGAAACCGGCAACGTGCAATGGTAACCCTTTTCAAACAGCACTGTGCCTAAATCACTGTTCCAAGACCCAGAGTTTTCTTTCAACCACGAAAAATTAGTTTCCGCATTGACCAGGTGATCATGCACAGTCGCCATCACAAGAACTGACGATTGAATATTTCGATAATAAGGCCAAAAGTTATTGACGCCCCAAAAGTCATTGAGCTTTTCCATTTCCAGGGGCCCCTTGATATCGCCCCTGGCCGTTGGCCTGCCAGGATACAAATCTACAACGTAATTGATAGCTTGAGGTAAAAAAACTGGTTTCAACTTAAGCGCATCAGAAAATCCATAATCTGCAAGCTCTGGAATTCTTTTTTGAAGACCGGCCAGGCGTTGACTGGCCCAAAAATCAACACCTGCACCTTTAATTCCTGGGGCTGTTAAGCTTTCTAATGTTTCTTTTAATCGAACGACGGGACAAAAAGTTGTAAAACTTTGAATCCAACGACGCTCTGGTTTCCCATTAAAGTCATTTAACAAACTGGCAAATAAAACACCGTGACCGCCTAAACTCATGCCCATAAGATGCATCGAAGAAATAAGCTGCGCCAAGGGATACGCCTGATTTCGCAAAATTCTTACAACTTGCATATTTTGCAAGCCTTCGTCGTAACCTCCCATTGCCCAGCGCCGATTGTTGGCAATAAAATCGGCACCTGTTGAATTTTCTAAAACTAAAACATTGGCAAGTCCTTGCTCAAAAAGCTGCATTAAAAGAAATCGCTCGGGCAAAAACTCTTCGACGTTTGAAAAAACACCTAAACGCATAATGACGAAAGGACGTTTTTTAAGATCCCCTTTGAGCGCCAGCAAGCCTTTTAACTTCACTCCCCCTGCTAGCTTAAAAACAACCGGATGAATCAGGGCGTGATGGTGGACATCAAATTCCATGCTCATCATTTTCCAGGTGTTCAGAGCCCCAAACCCATCGTTATTTTCGAAGGAGCTTTGACAGCGTTTTTTATGCTCTTGAATGACTTGCGCTTGATTTTTGGTGCTGTCGTTTTCCAATAATGCGCGCGAAAGGTCCTCGGGCCGACAGCCTTCCAAGTACGTGCTTTTTTGACCAGTGGGTTTCCACAATAAAAGGCCCTGAAAAAGACCCATCATCCAATCTGGGTAACGCCCTGGGTTGACAGTTAAAAAGTCAGATCCAGCCGACGGAAATAAGATTTTTGGGGTTTGAAAACTCCTCATGAAGTCTTCAGACGGCGAAGCCAGCGCCAAAGTGCAAAATAAAAGCGAACCTATTAGCGCCATACCTTAGTAAGTGAATGGTTTTAAGCGCGAAGAGTCAATGAGTCTTTGATGACACTTAGTTTTTACTTAATTAACATTCATCCTACTGTTTTTAACAATTTGGGAGATGATTCATGGAAGTTCTGAAGACCGATTTGCCACCCTCTGAGGCACATCTAAATGGTCCCCTTTTTCAAAATGCAATTCTGACTCTTGATGAAGCCGCAAAGCTGATCAACTGTGATCCGAATGTCATGGAGCGCTTGAAAAGACCTCGTCGTTGTTTAACGATTTCTGTTCCGGTTCGAATGGATGACTACAGCGTCAAAGTTTTTACAGGATACCGCGTTCAATATTCAGCAACGCTGGGACCCTATAAAGGCGGCATTCGTTTTCATCAGAACGTTGACCTTCCTGAAGTGGTTGGTTTAGCGGCCTTGATGACGTTTAAAAATTCAGTTTTAGGTTTGCCTTTGGGCGGCGCTAAAGGTGGAGTCGCCGTAGATCCGACAAAATTATCCCGCACAGAAAAACAAAATCTGACCCGTCGTTACACTTCTGAGATTGCTCCTTTCATTGGCCCTACAAAAGATATTCCGGCGCCTGATGTTGGAACAGATCCTCAGACGATGGCTTGGATGATGGATACTTACTCTCAGGAAATGGGCGGCTACGCTCAACCTGGAGTTGTCACTGGAAAACCGGTTGAGATCGGTGGATCTTTAGGCCGCAACCATGCCACAGGTCTTGGCGTTGTTTATGTCGCTGAGAAATCTTTTGAAAAATGTAAAATCCCCATGGCAGGAGCTCGGATTGTTATTCAAGGGTTCGGAAACGTGGGATCCTTTGCAGCGCTTTTTTCTTATCAAAGAAAAGCTAAAATCATTGCTGTTAGCGATGTCAGCGGTGGAATTTTTAATGGCGATGGCCTCAATATTCCGGAACTGATCGAATATGTTCGAATCAATAAGACGATCAAAGATTTTCCAAAATCTCAACCGCTCTCGAACAGTCAACTTTTGGAATTAGATTGTGAAGCCTTGTACCCTTGCGCCTTAGAGGGACAAATCGACACTCATAATGCTGAAAAGATTAAGGCAAAAATAATTGTTGAAGGCGCCAATGGCCCGGTCAGCAATGCGGCAACAAAGATATTGCATCGTCGCGGTATTTTTATTGCTCCTGATGTTATTGCCAATGGTGGCGGCGTGATCGTTTCTTACTTCGAATGGGTGCAAGATATTATGTCCTTCTTTTGGGATGAAGACGAAGTGAATGGTCGCCTTAAAACAATTATTACGAAAGCTTTCGACACCAGCTGGAAATTGCATGAAGAAAAAAATGTCGACATGCGACTGGCCGCCACTGCGGTAGCTATTCAGCGACTGGAAAAAGCGATGCTTCTACGAGGCTTGTATCCAAGATAATAGGCAGAAAAGGCAAATGAAACCTTGGCTTTGGTTACCGACAACTTGGGCTCATTCATTGAGCTTCCTGGCTTTGCGTTGGCTGAATCATTTTGGTGAAGGTCAGCCTTTTGTTTGGAAATCAAAAACTTGGAAGAATCTTGTTTTTAAAAATCCGCTGGGCATTGCTGGCGGACTGGATAAAAATGGCGAGTATTTAAAAGCTTGGTGGAATTTAGGGGTCGGCTTTGTTGAAGTTGGAACTGTCACACCCGAACCTCAGGCCGCTAATTCCGGAAAAATTATTTCCCGAAATATACCTGCTCGTGCCTTATGGAATCGCATGGGTTTTCCAAGTTATGGTGCCGACGAAGTTCATTATAATTTATCGGCGTTTAAACCTTATTTAACGCCTGTCTTTGTGAATGTTGGAAAAAATCGCCACACGCCCCTAGAACTTGCTGCCAATGACTATTTAGCTGTAATGGATCGACTGCAGCTTTTAGCTGATGTTTTTGTGATTAATATTTCAAGTCCGAATACTGCAGGCCTAAGGGATTTGCAAAAAAAAGAAAACTTAGTCAATTTACTTTCGCCCTTAGTTAAGTTTTGTAAAGATCGAAATGATAAACCGCTGCTTTTAAAACTAAGTCCTGATTTAACCAATGATGAGCTTTTTGAGACAGTGGAAGCTGCCATCGAAGTTGGCATTGGAGGCTTTGTCTTAGTCAATACAACCTTATCAAGATCAAGCGACATTCCATTTCCGAAAGAAGGAGGAATGTCTGGTCAGCCGCTAGGCCATCGCTCAGAAGAAATTCTGAAAGAGACCTTGAAAATTTTAGGCCCCCGTCGTGAAGGAAAATTAATTGTTAGCGTTGGTGGAATTTCAACAGCTGCAGATGCTCATCGAAGGCTGCAGTTAGGCGCTGATTTAGTCCAAGCCTATTCAGCTCTGGTTTTCGAAGGTCTCAACTTTTTTAAAAATATTTCTGAAGAGTCTCAACGGAGTGTCGTCAGATGAGATTAAAAAAGGCTCACTGGATTCCTGTTGTCGCTGGCTTTTTAAAAAAAGACGGAAAAATATTAGTCGGCCAACGCCCCGAAAATAATACCTTAGCTGGACAGTGGGAATTTCCTGGTGGAAAAATTGAGCTTGGCGAAACACCAGAACAAGCCTTGATCCGCGAGTTGGATGAAGAATTAGGAATTCAAGCCGAAGTCGGCGAACTCAAACTTGCGTGCAGCCATTCTTACGGCGAGATCGGTATTCTTATTTTATTTTACGAAATTCTTTTTTGGAAAGGGGAACCAAAAGCCAAGCACCATATGATGCTTGAATGGATTCCACCAGAAGAGCTTAAAGTCCGCAATATCCCAGAGGCTAATCGCAAAATCTTAGAGCGAATTTTTAAAGCTTTGGGGGCTGAATGGCAAAAATCTTATTAGTTTGCGAAAAAGTAACGCCGACGTCGTGGCAACTTGCGCAGGCTTTAAAATCTCAACAGCATCAGGTGTTTTTTTTAACCGGCCGTGACCAGACGGTGGAAGATTCAAAAGGCATCGAATTGATGTCATTTTTTAAAACTTGGAGTGCCCTTGAAGTGGCCAGATTATTTCCCACTTTGATTTCCATGCGCCCTCAAATTATTCATTTTGTTTTAGATACAGATCAAGTGACCGCAGCCCATTTGGGCCTTTGGGGTTTTGCGAAAGCTCGTGCGTCGATTGTTTTTACTATGACTTTTTTAAATGTTGAAAAAGGATTTTCCTCTGGTCAGTGGGCGCGCTACTTGGTTCAACAATCAGATATTGTCACCTGCCCGTCGATTGATTCTTTAGCCCTTCTTCGCGGCATCAATATCAAAACTGAGCGTCAAGGCCGCGCGGTCCTTCCGCCTGTTTTATCTTTTCAAGACACGACAAGCATTCCTTCTGATCAAGATTTGGAACTTGAAGAATTTTTAACTGGAGAGCCTTACTTAGTTCGGCCGTTTTCTCAAAGCTCCTTTGATCACCAGCTGCCTTTTTTTACTGAGCTTTTGCAGACCTTAAAATCCTATGTTGTGGTCCTTCTTGGAAGTCAGGATCATTGGAGTTTGCGGGAGCGCAAACAATTTCAAACTTGGTTACAAAATGAAGGTTTGGAATCCCGCTGGATTTTAACCGGGCACCAATCGATTGAGGATTCAGGACACCTAATAAAAAATGCGGAAGCTATTTGGCTTGCGGGACTGGACCTTTCCCCGATCGAACTGACCGCGTATTTTTTAAAAGCCATTGATGCTACATCGACTTTAATCCTGGATTCAAACCAAGAACTTTTGCATGCTCCTTTATGGAAAAATGGTCAAAACTGCTGGATTCAAGATCAGTTAGCGGCTCAGTTTTTCAATCGTAAAGAGCTGAAGCTTTCCTATCAATTGGATCGTCACTCTGTAGAGCGTAAAGACCTTGTCGATGCCCCTTTAAATGAACTCAATCGGCTTTATAATAAGGCCTTATCGCAAAAAGCCATTCTTTGAACTGTAAAACTTTGATAGTGTAAACTGATGCAAAAAACTAGAGTGCCCGATTCTTTAAATATATGTCTGATCGGTCAACGCATTCAGATTCTTTCTAGATCCTCGGATCATGGATTTCTTTGGCCCATTGCCAGAGGTCTTTCGCAACAAGGTCACAAGGTGACAATTATTTCGACATTAAGTCCGTTAGGAAAAGCCGAAGTTGATCGGGACGGTGTTAAAGCTTATTTTCTTCAGGAAAAGCCCGGGGCTCAGCATCAGTCTTTTGAAAACCTGGCTTATAAAAAATTTAAACAACTGCACAATGAAAAGCCTTTTCACATTGTGCACAGTATGGATAATTCTGCTTACCGTATTGGAAAATCAAAAAAAGAACTAAAAATCTCGATGGCGTACGACATTGAAGCAACTCAGATGTCGCAACTTTTTTCGATCTTAGGAATGGGTCAAGAAACGTTAGGGGGACTGATCACAACTGCGATTGCGGTTGCCTATAAA
>JAYWDA010000131.1:0-4369 GCA_043780105.1 Pseudobdellovibrionaceae bacterium
AAGTATTAACTATTTTTATTAATAAGGACGTAACTTCAGAAGCAGATCTTGTTAAAGCTGTTCTAAAATAAATCGAATCGGATGGACTAGATGCCGAAAAGTATCGAGCTATAAAATATAATTTTGTTAAAAAGTGCTGGCTGACTAAACCACTCGGATCTGAAGCTGAACATTTCAAAACCCGCGAGCCCTTTATGAAAAACCTGTCAACTGTCGCCAGCCTTATGTTAATTTGTTCGACAATTTCTTATGCCGATACTACTTATTACGACTTAAAATGTGCAAATATTTTTGTGAAGTAACCATCGGTTTTCTTCTTTCTAGTAAAGGACAAATTATGAAATTTCACCATCTAACTGTGTTCGCCTTATTCCTGACTTCGTGTACGACCTTTCAAACAAAGGTCAATTCAGAATCAACGAACGCTACTAATGGTTTTCAATACCACTTTCCAAGGACTGGCGATTGGTTTGTCAGTCAGTCAACTCCTGGGAATATCATCATCGGCAAAAAATCTGATAATGCTAGCCAATCCTTAATTGCATCAGTGAAAAGTGGCCCCATCGGTGTCACAAAAGCCGAACTGGATGAATTCAACAAAACTGGAAAGAAAATTAAAGCCAATTCAGAAAGTGATATCATCGAAAGTTTTAGAAAAAATATCGATAGAGACGCAAAACTTGGCCGAGTAAAAAATATCCAAACAAAATTTAGCGAGAAAAAATATGACCTTGGTCGCTGCCTTCTGTTTTCTCAGACAGGCGAAGATACCGGAGCCCTGCCGATTTCAAATGATGGTCAGTGGTGCTTCAATAGCAGAACCTATAGCTACATTATGTTAAACATAAGCGCGCGAATGCCCACCGGAAATAAGCTTCCTGATCTGACTTCGGAAAAAAGTGAATTTTTTGACTCGTTGGTATTTACCGAAAAATAATTTAACTTAAGGCCCAGCCTATTTAAAAGTCGTCCTTATGACACTGGGCGATCCAACGCCCATCTTTGTAGTGAGCATAGGCGTAAAACCAAATTATAGACGAATTAGTGTCTGGCATGGGCGTCTTATCAGCCATAGTTTCTGGAACAAAACCGTCGATGGAAAAGCACCAGCCATAGGCTTTCATTTCGACATCGGAAATAGCTTTAATATCCTGCCCTAAGTTAAAAATTGAATCAAAACCGTAACTGCCACCGTGGAACGGGATTTTATTTTCCTGGAGGATTTGGAAAGAAACTTGGCCGACATTTGTGGGTAAGGAAATCTGCTGATTTGTCTTTAAAAGTGATGCTCCCCTTTTTCCTATGATTTCCAACGTAAGGGCCTGAGCTTGAGCGCAAAATAGAAGAGAAATCAAAACTACTTTCACGGCCTACCTCTTGAGAATGAAATTATAGATTAAACCCTAACCCATTTTTACAAGTAAAGACACTCCTTACATTTCTATTAAGCCTAAGAAAGGTCCGTTAAAAATTTAAAGGACCCGTCAAAACTAAGCTAAATCAAACCGGTCAAGGTTCATGACTTTGTTCCAAGCAGAAACAAACTCATTCACAAACTTTTTCTGTGAATCACTGCAGGCGTAAACCTCAGCAACCCCACGTAACTGCGAGTTTGAGCCAAACACAAGATCAGCCACAGTGCCCGTCCACTTAAGGTCGCCTGTTTTGCGATCATGTCCTTCGAGTACAGCATCTGAAGCCGAAGATTTTTTCCACTTTGTATTCATGTTTAACAGATTCACAAAGAAGTCATTGGTTAACGTCTCGGGCTTATGCGTGAACACTCCGTGTTTTGCTTGTCCAACATTGATATTTAGAACACGCAATCCTCCGATGAGAACCGTCATCTCAGGAGCTGTCAGCTTCATCAATTGCGCTTTATCAATCAAAAGTTCAGCGACAAAAGCCTCATGTCCTTTTTTAACGTAGTTGCGAAAGCCGTCAGCTACAGGCTCAAGAACACCAAAGGATACGGCATCCGTTTGGCTTTGAGTCGCATCCATTCGCCCTGGCGTGAAAGGCACTTTCACATCGTGCCCAGCTTTTTTTGCAGCGGCTTCCACTCCCGCACAACCACCTAAGACAATCAGATCCGCCAATGAAACTTTTTTTCCACTGGTTTGAGCCGCATTGAAATCTTTTTGGATGGCTTCAAGCTTTGGAAGAATCTTTGCCAGTTCAGCTGGCTGATTCACTTCCCAATCTTTTTGCGGAGCCAATCGAATTCGCGCGCCGTTTGCGCCACCACGTTTATCGCTTCCGCGAAATGAAGCGGCTGATGCCCAAGCTGTTGTGACCAGCTGAGAAATCGTTAGTCCTGATGCAAGAATTTTTGCTTTTAAAGACGCAACATCCTGATCATCAACTAATTTATGATCAACCGTCGGAACTACATCTTGCCACAACTGCGCTTCTTTCGGAACCAAAGGCCCTAAATAGCGCGCCTGTGGACCCATATCTCTGTGAGTTAATTTGTACCAAGCTTTCGCAAACACATCCGCAAACTCTTGCGGATTTGCAAAGAAACGCCGAGAAATTTTTTCGTAAGCAGGATCCATTCTTAAAGCAAGATCGGCTGTCGTCATCATCGGAGCATGGCGCTTGCTTGCATCATGCGCATCGGGCACTGTTGTTGCGGCCTTTGGATCTTTTGGTTTCCACTGGTGCGCGCCGCCCGGCCCTTTGATCAATTCCCAATCATAATTCAGTAAATTTTCAAAATAATTATTATCCCACTTAATCGGGTTTGTCGTCCACGCACCTTCGATGCCGCTTGAAATTGTGTGCGCACCGTGGCCGTTGCCAAAGCTATTTTTCCAGCCAAAGCCTTGCTCTTCAATGACGGCCCCTTCAGGCTCTGCACTCACATATTTACTTGGATCAGCAGCCCCATGGGATTTACCAAATGTGTGACCCCCAGCAACCAGTGCAACAGTCTCTTCATCATTCATCGCCATACGAGCAAAAGTCTCGCGGATATCACGAGCCGATGCGACAGGATCTGGTTTGCCATTGGGTCCTTCGGGATTCACATAAATTAAACCCATCTGAACGGCGGCTAATGGATTTGCAAGTTTACGGTCTCCCGTATAGCGCTCGTCACCCATCCATGCGGTTTCATTGCCCCAGTGAATGTCTTCTTCAGGTTCCCAAATATCTTCGCGGCCGCCCGCAAAACCAAAAGTTTTAAAGCCCATGGAATCAAGTCCGACATTGCCAGCTAAAATCATTAAGTCAGCCCAAGAAATTTTTGCGCCATATTTTTGTTTGATCGGCCAAAGTAGCCTACGTGCTTTATCTAAGTTGCCGTTATCTGGCCAGCTATTCAGCGGAGCAAAACGTTGTGATCCCGAACCACTTCCACCGCGACCATCAGAAGTTCGATAAGTTCCCGCACTATGCCAAGCGAGTCGAATAAACAGAGGACCATAGTGACCGTAATCGGCAGGCCACCAGTCTTGAGAATCCGTCATTAAAGCGGTTAGATCTTTCACCACGGCATGCAGATCAAGAGTTTTAAACTCCTTTGCATAATTAAATTCTGGAGCCATTGGATTCGATTTTCGAGATTGCTGATGTAAAACTTTTAAGTTCAGTTGATTGGGCCACCAGTTCGCGTTCGGTTGTGGTTTAGCGACTCCTGGTGTACGGGCAGCACCTGAAAACGGGCACATTGTTTCAGTGGACATTTTATCTCCTTAGTTTTTGATAGAGCTGGTATTAAATCCTATAGTTCCTTCATTGAGCAAGCCTGATTTAGTTCACTTTATGGTTCCTTCGCTGTGCCCCTCCGTGTTAAGGCTATGCGACAAGCGAGGTCTGCCTTGAAATTTGATAAGTTTCACCTATCCGAAGATTTATTGCGAAACCTCAATGCGATGGGTTTTTTTAGGACAACGGATATACAGTTTAAGGCCATACCCTCCATTATGAAGGGCGAAGACGTTTTAGCTATTGCGCAAACTGGCACTGGCAAAACGGCCGCCTTTGCAATCCCCATTATTAACGGAATTCATAGCAATAAATCCAGCAAACGCGTTCTTGGAATTAAATGTTTAGTGATGGTGCCCACTCGTGAATTAGCGCAGCAAATTGGTGAGGTCTTTAATTCGCTGTCAAAACACACCAAGGTCAAGCCCTTTGCGCTTTTCGGCGGGATCGAGCAAGACCCGCAAATTAAAAGACTTCAAGATGGCATTGATATTTTAATTGCAACACCAGGCCGTATGTTTGATTTAATTCGGCAGGGTTTTTTAAACTTAGATTATATCGAGACTCTGGTTTTAGATGAAGCCGATCGCATGTTAGATCTTGGTTTTATCGAAGACGTGCAAGCCATTAAAAAGAAATTAACCAGACGGCATCAGAC
>JAYWDA010000132.1:0-1630 GCA_043780105.1 Pseudobdellovibrionaceae bacterium
TATCTTGCCTCTTAAAAAAGCCGAATTATCCCTATGATTTGACTGAGAATACTTCGGGGGTTCTTTTGCGAAATTTATTTTTTATTTCATCTTTTTTAGGCCTTGCAGCCGTCAGGGCCTTAACTTTTCTTTGGGCTCCCTTTAGTGTCCTTTTTCTTTTTATCTTACCTCTTGTTGCCCTAGGCTTGCATGATGCTTTTCAAACTAAGAAAGCCATTCTTAGAAATTTTCCATTACTAGGTCACTTTCGATATTTATTTGAACTTATCAGGCCAGAAATTCAGCAATACTTTATCGAGTCCGAAACCGATGGAGCTCCTGTTCCCCGCGAAACTCGCTCCGTGGTTTATCAAAGGGCGAAGCAGCAAACGGACACCCTGCCCTTTGGCACCCAAAGAAATGTTTATGCTGAAGGTTATGAATGGATCGCGCACTCTTTAGCTCCGCAACATTTAAAAATTGAAGACTTAAGAATTTCCATTGGTGGCGCTTCTTGCAAAAAGCCCTATCTAGCCAGCGTCTTAAATATTTCCGCCATGAGCTACGGCGCTTTAAGTAAAAACGCCGTTCAAGCTTTAAACGGTGGCGCAAAACTGGGTGGCTTTTATCACAACACCGGTGAAGGTGGCGTAAGTCCTTATCATCTAAAGGAAGGCGGCGATTTAATTTGGCAGATCGGCACAGGCTATTTTGGCTGCAGAACAGCGGATGGAAATTTTTCGGCCCAAGACTTTAAAGCCATGGCGCAAAAAGAAAATATTAAAATGATCGAGATAAAACTCTCCCAAGGGGCTAAGCCTTCGCACGGAGGCATCTTGCCTGCGGCCAAAATCACTCCCGAGATTATTGCCATTCGAAAAGTCGAAGCTGGTAAGGATGTCATTTCACCACCAGCTCATAAAGCTTTCTCAACGCCTGTGGGTTTATTAAACTTTGTTCAAGAACTTCGTGATCTTTCAGGCGGAAAACCTGTCGGTTTTAAATTATGCATTGGTCAGCCCGCAGAATTTATGGCGATTTGTAAAGCGATGATCGAGACTGGCATTAGACCTGATTTTATTACTGTGGATGGCGGCGAAGGCGGAACAGGTGCGGCCCCTCTGGAATTTTCAAATCATGTAGGTGCTCCATTAGAAGAAGGATTGACCGCCGTTAATAATATATTACGCGGCTTTGATTTGCGAAACGATATCCGCGTGATCGCCTCCGGCAAAGTTTTCACCGGCTTTCAGATTTTTTCAAGACTTGCGTTGGGGGCGGACCTTTGTAATACAGCGCGCGGAATGATGCTGGCCTTAGGCTGTATCCAAGCCAGGCAGTGCAATACAAATCATTGCCCCACAGGTGTAGCAACGTCGGATCCAAAATTAGTTCACGGCCTTGTTCCCTCAGATAAAAAAGTGCGCGTTTACAATTACCACAAACATACTATTGTTGCCTTTTCCGAGTTGGTGGGCGCGGCCGGTTTAAAGACCTTAAAGGAAATCCAAGGTCATCATGTGCACAGGCGTGTTTCTGGCACACAGGTAAAAACTTATTCAGAACTTTTTCCGCAAGTTAAGACCGCGGCGTTTCTTAAGGGTGAGATTCCTTTAAGCTACCAAAACGATTTTAATCGCGCCTCCGCTGC
>JAYWDA010000133.1:0-1587 GCA_043780105.1 Pseudobdellovibrionaceae bacterium
CTAGCAAATCAGCTTCGCTGCTTTCGCTATTATAAACAGTATTTATCGTATTGCTAAGATTATAAGTAGCAACTTCACCATCGGCATTTTCAATAACAATTCTATTTCCGTTGGGGTTAAGTATTTTTTGGGGCCCAGTTAAGTGCCATCCGCGACCATAGGGGGAATCGATTTTATTTTGAACAATAAGCGCCTCAATCGTATCCTTCGGAGCTAAGTCTTGGACACCTTGCGTTTCTAAAGTCTGTCGGCTTTCACGCACGACTGAGTTTATATTTCCATCCACCCTGACTGTTTGAGTATCAGTTGAAGACGTGAGAGTCATGTTTTTGAGCTGTACCTGGAATCTTGAAAACGCTGGGTAAACTCCTGATTTTAAATACTCCCCAGTTGCTGGATCTTTAAGCTCTGTAGCAAATGAAAACATACCCTTATTCGGCAAATCTTGCCAAATAAAATTGGCAATTGGTGATGGAATCACTTTAACAAAAATATTTCCTGGCAAAGAATCGCCTATTTCAACAATTGGCTTTTCAAGCTGTTTTTCAATTTGAACTTCGTCCGTTGAAATTGAGCCCACGAAAAGTTGGGATTTAAGAGATTGCGGGCTGTACCAAGAAACCACAGAATTTTGAATATTATTATCGACTTGGATTAGATAATTTGTATATGAGTGATCGCACTCTTTTCGAAGTGTTCTAAACGAAAAATAACAATATTCTGAATTAACTCTTTGAATAAATTGGTCAGAAAAAGTGCCTCCATAAGATATTTGAGTTCTTCTTTCTGGAATATCAAAAATGTTAGAAACAATCGCCGTTGGGTTGGCCCACCCACTTTTATAAATTAATTCCGGAGCAACACTTTTTCCAAGCTCTAAATAACTAGGCAAGCGAACCGTAGTGCGGACCGATGCTTTTGAAACATCAATGCCTGCTAAATTAGGATCAGCAATTGTTGTCACGATGGGACTCAGTGGGACAGCATAAACAACACTAAAATGCGTGATCCCAAGGCCAGGCTTTGTGACAATCGATTGCCCACCAGATGTCACCGAGCCCATTCCATCAACTTCCCAGATACCCTTTGAACTGTTCATCGACAGAATCGCAACGTCAACGCCTGCCGGAATGTCATTATCATTTGGGAGAGTTAATTCAACTCTTTCGCTAAACTTAAGACCTGACGGTTCTAGTGTTAAAACATTCGTGGGTATTGCTTGTCCGGGAACTTTAATTGTTGAACGATTCGACGGGATAAACGCTAAACTAATGCTTCCTGAATTGCTCCCATCAGGAAAGTGAACCGATCCGCTAGGGATCGAAATCATGGCGCCTGCTGCATTGGGACTACTTACTTGCGCAGCCTGTCCGTTTACAATTGAAGTCTGTGTTCCATCAAGCAAAGTTGGTGCTAAATAAATTGGTCGCTCAATTGTATTTGCTTGTCCTAGTCCTACGCTAATAGAAATATTGGTTTTTGAAAACTTTCGAGTCGGTCCTGTCACCGATTGTGGAATAGTTGAGCCATCGACAGCTAGAAATTGATCTCCGGTCGGAGGATCGGCAATTAAAAATGCTCCGCTGC
>JAYWDA010000134.1:0-1566 GCA_043780105.1 Pseudobdellovibrionaceae bacterium
CTCTATCAACGTATGGCTGATCGGAAGGGTTAGAGTATGGGAATTAATACTGAAATGCTTGCAGTTCTGTCTTTTTTGGAAAAGCAGGGCCACCTAAAAAATAAAAAAACCGTCGTAGAGCTTGGCGCCCAAGTTATTAGCGCCCATCCTGATTCAATATTGGCTGCCGAAAGAATCATCGAGGGCAAAAATCGCGGTCCTGCTCCAAAAACTGCAGCGGAACTTTATTCTAGATATGGGATTCATCACTACTCATGCATTGATGCCGGCGGCTCGCACACTCAAGGTAAAATCATTGCTGACTTAAATAAATCAGTCAGACAACAAAAGCCCGATTTGAAGCCTTTTGATATTGTTACAAATATTGGCACTTCAGAGCATTGTTTTGACCAGGTCGGTGTGTTCAGAAACATCCATGAAATCTGTGAGGTCGACGGCCTCATTATTCATCAACTTTGCTCACAGGGTTTAGTGAATCATGGTTACTTTAATTATCACCCTCGATTTGTTTACGAGATGGCCCAAGCTAACTCGTACCAGATTTTAAAAATGTGGTTTACGGTGGATTTCACGAGCCAGCTGATAGAATATACAAAAGAAAATTTTGAAATCTATGATGACCGAGACATCATGCTGTATGTTGTTTTAAAGAAAACTCGAAATGCATCCTTTCGACTTCCTTTTGATTCGATTTTTGAAGAAGAGAATCAATTGCAAGAGTATAAACTTCCTGATGCCGTGGATGATAAAGAATTTGCAGCTTACATCAAAAGCACCTGGTTAAATGCGACGTCACCGAACTCTTTTCGTAGGTCTCCAAGTTTAAGAATTATGAAAAGAACCAGACGTCTAATTAAAAATGGAATGTTATTAATCAAGAGCCCTGTGTTTCGTGTTTTGAGAAAAGTAAAACGAACACTCCAAAGCAGCACGTAAAGTGAGGAATTAATGCGTCTTGAGCATTTAAAATTATTACGATCTCCAAAAAATGGAAAAGAGTTAACGCTTATTGATTCGATGATGAAAGACGGCAAAGTATTTACCGGTACTTTGACGGACGGTCAGAATTCATTTCCAGTGATTGATTTCATTCCCCGATTTTCGGAGCTTAGCAATTATGCGGACAGTTTTTCTCTTCAATGGGGAAATCATCCTGACATTATGTATGAATTGGATACAGGGCTGACTTTGTTCGAAGATCGATTTTGGAAAGAGACCCGCTGGGACAAGAATTTGTCAGGCGAATTGATTTTAGAGGCAGGATGTGGAACGGGATGTTTTACAAGATATGCTCTCTCCACGGGAGCAACAATTGTTTCTTTTGATTTAGGCGCAGGGTCGGTCCAATCAAATTATAAAAAGAATGGGCATCATGAAAATCTACTGATCGTTCAAGCTAGCATCTATGAAATGCCATTTCCTAAAAATTTCGACAGAGTTTTTTGTTTTGGAGTTTTACAACATACGCCAGATCCTAAAAAATCTTTTTTCGCATTACTAGATATGCTTAAATCGGGCGGCTCTATTGCTTGCGACATATATGCTTTAGTAAAATGGACTCGATTC
>JAYWDA010000135.1:0-3394 GCA_043780105.1 Pseudobdellovibrionaceae bacterium
CTTTGTAGAAAAAAAGTAAAGATGTGTATTGAATGTCTGCGACGGCAGCGGATGCGGCTGGAAAATCGCTGGCTCTTTGATTTTCGCCGATATTGACGAAAACTTTTTGGTCTCCCCGATCAATCGTATAGTAGCAAATTCCAGAGCCAGCGGCTCCTGCGACATTTGGGCATTCTGCATAAGTTGATACAGCAGGGAGAGTCGGGGTGCGATCAACAACCCCAATCCTGATCTCAAGAGAGACCTTCTGGGCCTCATCAAAAACAGCTGTTCCTACCGTTGAAGGGCCGACAGTGACATTCAGGGAACCTCCGTCGATGGTGCTGGCGGCCCCGCCATCGCAGCTGCTTAGCAACGTGGTTGTTTTACCACACCAAAAGCTCCAAGGTTGCGACAAATTAAAGCTTTGTGTTCCCGCAGGCAAAAGCCCCGAAAAAGTCGTCGGCGGATCTGATCCTATTTGATAAAGAAGAACCCGGCCGCCTAGGTCCACTGTGCTAGAAAAAGCTAAAGACAATTTTAAGGTTGGATAAATTGCTGTTTGATTACAGGCGCACATTTTCTCGGCGCCGGCGCAAATACCATCACAAGAATTGCAAGTGTTAACCGTATCCATTGGGCTGCAGGTATTGTAATGCCTAACGACTCCCCCGTAAATTCGAGTGGCTGCAGGGGCTACACCGATAGAGGAACTCGACGCGCCTGAAATCCCGGTGATGGTCGTGGCTTGAGCCTGAATTCCGAAAATAGAAACAACGGCCAGTCCTAGGCCGAAAATTATCATCTTGATCATTTTTTTAGCAGACCACGAACAAGGTCTAGAGTCAAAAATCGATAAAACTTTGGCACCAGTACTTCAGGACCTAAGACCGGGCCTAAAATAATTTCTGGGCAATTTGCACGCCGTTCAAAGCGGCGCCTTTTCGGATATTATCTGAAACAACCCACATCAACCACATGTTGGGATCTTGCGGATCGCGGTGAATGCGTCCTACAAAAACAGGGTCCTTGCCAGAGACGGCTCGTGGAGTTGGGTAATCGCTTTTCGAAGGTTCGTCCTGAATGATGAGGCCTTCACCATTTTTTAGGGTCTGAAGAATTTCTTCGCGGCTGATGTTTTTCTTTAAAGTCACCCAAACCGCTTCGCTGTGTGAATTTAAGGCAGGAATTCTGACGGTAAACGCAGAAATTTTTAGGTCTGGCAAACTGAGTATTTTTTTTGTTTCCGACATAATTTTAACTTCTTCACTGCAAAACCCATCTTGATTGAACGAGCCAATTTGGGGAATCGCATTGAACAAAATTGGATGTGGAAATGCTTTTACTTCTGGTGTTGGATTCGAATAATTTTTGGTTTGTTCAATCAATTCATCATAGCCGGGGGCACCCGCCCCACTGACCGCTTGGTAAGAGCTGACGCGCACTTCTTGCAAACCATATTTATCTGCGAGCGGCTTTAAAGCGACCACCAACTGAATGGTCGAACAATTTGGGTTCGCAATAATTTGTGGTTTTAAACCTGGTTTTAAAAAAGACCCATTCACTTCAGGGACAATTAATGGAACATCCTGATCCATGCGGAAGGCGGCCGAGTTATCCACTACAAAAGCACCCTGCTGCACTGCTTGCGGCGCCCACTCTTTAGAAATATCATCCCCTGAGGAAAAGAAAACTAAATCTAAACCTTCAAAACATTTTGGTTTGAGAGTCAAAACATCCCGGTCGCGACCTTGGCAGGAAATTTTCTTTCCTATTGAAGCATCACTCGCAAAAGCTCTGAGTTCAGAAATAAAAAAAGGCTCTTCGTTCAAAATATTGACAAAGGTTTGTCCGACCATTCCTGTGGCACCGACTAAACCAATCTTTAAAGTTTTTTTAGAATTATTTGCCATCGGGTGTTTTAGGTTCATTTTCTTCATCTTCTTCGATCAAATCATGCTCTTGCATTTGTTTTGGCGGAGAATAAACACTGTGACGAATTTTTTTAACATTTTTTCCTAATCTAAACATACCAAAAACGGCACCTAAGACGGCGTAACCTAAAAAGACCAAGAATAACATCACTTCAGGACGCAATACGATGACGACAATAGCCGACAGACCCAAAACCAAATATCTAAATGGCATTCGCTCTTTTAAATCTAAATCCTTGAAGCTGCGATAGCGGAAGGTACTGACCATCACAATCGCCAGCAAAATCGTCATCCCCAGAAGTCCTGGATTCCCGACCGGATCCCATTCTAAATCTTGAAAAGCTAAAACCGCAGAAGCAACAATCCCTGCAGCCATCGGAATCGGCAAACCTTGAAAATAATTTTTTTCAACAATATTGGCCTGCACATTAAAGCGCGCCAGTCGTAAGGCGCCGCAAGCGCAGTATAAAAAGCACGCTAGCCAACCAATTCTTCCAAACGGCTGCAGGGCCCACAAATATAAAATCATTGCCGGAGCAACACCAAAGCTGACCAAGTCACACAATGAATCGTACTCGGCGCCAAATTTACTGGTGGCTCTGGTTAGCCGTGCTAGACGCCCATCTAATAAATCAAAGACTGCCGCCGCAACGATAGTCCAAGCGGCATAAGCCATTTGCCCTTTAATGGCTAGAATCACGGCATAAAATCCGCAGAATAAATTCGCCGTAGTCATCAAGTTCGGCAGAATATAAATATACATCCCCATTTTTCGTTCACGGGGTTCTGCATTTAGGTCAGGAACAATTGGATCCATGTGAAGCTCTCCTTAAAGAAAGCCAAAAAGATAAAATAAAATAAAAAGACCGAGCGAACTAAGCACCGGCAAAGTTAAATTATCATCTAAATTAAAAACCGGAATCAACTCGGCTAAAGCGCCTACTAACCCAGCTAGAATACAAAAAACTAAACTGCGATCGGGTGCATAGTTATGCAGGAGCATAAAGATCAAAGCGCAACCGAAACAAACAAAGTAGGCCGCCATAAAACCTTGTAAAGATTTATGTCCAAAGATTTTGTCTTTACCGTATTTGATACCGATGAAACTGGCGATTGGGTCTGCGAAAGCCAGAAATAATAAAGTCATAGAAACGATGGGTTTTGGGAATAAAATTGACACGAACAACACGCCAGTCAGTAAATAGGTGGTTCCGGCTAGTTTTTGAATTTCGCCGTGTCGCATGATAGGTCGAAAAGCATGCACCATAAAATCATTTAGCTGCGGAAACTTCTGCCGGAGGACATCGATGGGCACAAATAAAAGCCATGAGGTTCCTAAAACAAGGTAGGAAGCCCAAGATGGAGCAAGACTCCAAAAGGCGAACATCATAAAAACTCCGGAAATATGCCAGAATTTTCGAGCCAAATGAAGATCGGAGCGCCTTTTTAACTGTAGATTGCTCAACACGTTCTGCACCATC
>JAYWDA010000136.1:0-1963 GCA_043780105.1 Pseudobdellovibrionaceae bacterium
CTCTTCAGATTCAAGTAGCGACAACTCGTCGGAGCATAAGTATGGCGCTGGAATTATTCCAGGTCATTAATTCTTAAGCTGAAGATTTTTTAAGTTCTAAAAGGCCGCCTTGCAAAAGGTGGCCTTTTTTTATTTCTCGGAATGATCGTGGTCGTGACTGCAGTTTTGATGTCCCACAAGCAAAGAATGAATGTGTGAATGTTTGAGGCCTTGCTTATCAGTATATTTATGTGCTCGGCAGGCTTTGCGATTAATGAAGTGGGCCGCGATCAGAAAAAAACTACCAATCACGGTGATGATCTCGCGGCTGTATCCTGGGACCCAAGCGTGGGGCAAAAAAGCTCCAAACCCAACAATAAAAAGACCTGGAATTCCTAAAATTAAAACCCGCTTTTGGCGATGATGAAGGTAGCCCTGCATAAAAGCATAAAAACCAATAGGCACGACCAGAAAAAAAATCGCAATATGAAAAATGGGGTCATCAAAATATTGCCCCATCCACGGCAAAGTCAAAAGCAACACCGGCGTCGCCATACAATGAAAAAAACAAATAGATGACACAGTCATCCCAATTTGGTCCCAAAATGAATGTGTGTGTTTTCCGAAAATTGATTTCATACAATTCCTGCAATTTGTAGGATTGTCACAGGGATGTCAATCAAGCTATCCTCATTTAAGTATGGCAAACGTTGTCTTAAGTCCGCCTATTTTAGAACTTGGTCCTGACTTTTATGACGAAGTCGTACCGGCTTATTTCCCAAAAGCCATTCTTCGCTTTCGAAATCAGTCGGCTGCAAAATCCGTTGGCCTTGAAGGTTTTTCTGAGAGCGAATGGCAAAATGCCTTTTGGAGTTTTCAAGCCCTACAAGGAAATTTACAAAAACCATTAGCCTTAAGATATCACGGCCACCAGTTCGGCGTTTACAATCCGCAATTAGGTGACGGGCGAGGCTTTTTATTTGCCCAATTAGCTGAGCAGTTGGAGACTGCGGCCTCTTCAAAAAAAAAGATTCTTGATTTAGGCACTAAAGGCAGCGGCACAACGCCCTACTCTCGCCAAGGTGATGGCCGACTGACTTTAAAAGGCGCTTTCCGAGAAGCCCTCTGCACAGAACTTTTGGAAAGTTTAGGTGTCAACACCAGTCAAACGTTAAGTATCTTTGAAACAGGCGAGGACCTTGTCAGAGGCGACGAACCCTCACCGACAAGATCTGCAGTTCTTGTGCGCCTTTCTCACAGTCATCTGCGCATTGGAACTTTTCAGCGACTTGCGCGACTGAACGAAAAAGAAAATTTAAAAAAGCTCATTGAATACAGTTTAGAGCATTACAATTTTGACGTCATCCAAACTGATCCGTCAGAACGGGCCACTGAATTTTTAAAACAAGTGGTGCACAGAGCAGCCAGTTTATCGGCAAGTTATATGACCGCAGGTTTTGTTCACGGCGTTTTAAATACAGATAATATTAACATTACTGGCGAAAGTTTTGATTACGGGCCCTATCGATTTTTACCTTTTTATGATCCGCAATTTACGGCTGCCTACTTTGATCATCAGGGACTTTATTGTTTTGGTCGGCAACCCGTTAGCTTCTTGTTCGCCTTGGAACAATTGGCTGTTTCGATGTCTATTGTTTTTCCGGAGCTTGCTTACAAAGAAATTTTAGAGGGCTTCAGCGAGGACTTTAATACGGCTTTCAGATTTTCTTTTCTGAAACGTTTAAATTTGAAACCTTTAGCTTTGCTTGAAGCAAGTGAAGACGAGACCACGGCGGATCTAGTCACCGCTTTTTTTATCTTTTTAGAGGAAAAGAAAATCCCCTTTGAGCAATGTTTTTTTGACTTCTTTGGCGGCTGGGAAGCACAAAGATTAAATGCTTCACCCTTCTGGAAAGATTATGAGAGTTCAAATTTGAAATCTTTTTTCAAAAAATTTCAAATATCGGATGTGGAAAAAATGAAT
>JAYWDA010000137.1:0-3799 GCA_043780105.1 Pseudobdellovibrionaceae bacterium
TCCATTGCGGCGGAGGGCGAAAGTCGATTTCACCTCTTTAATATGAAGTGTGACTCTAATGCCGAAGTGACTAGCGAGGGCTTGGATGCAACTCCTCAGTCCCCGCCTTTAGACGTCGATGATCCAGGGACGCCCGGATGTAACAAGTGGGAAATTAATGTGCTCGTTAACGGCGATATCACTAAAGATGAGAAAGATTGGAATCTGCCCCTCCTAGATATGAACTATGGAATCGGCGAAAATTTGCAGTTAAAGTACGAAGTTCCATTTGTGAACAAACAGACTGAAGAAAATTCTGTGTCGGCTGCGGGCAGTTCAAAACTGGGCCTAAAAATTAAATTTTTTGACGACGAGGCCAGTAGGCTTCAATTAGCTTTCTATCCCCAATATGAATTCAGCAATCGAAGTGCCGAAGAAAAAGGCGTCGAAACCAAAGGCACAACAACAATTTTACCCTTGCTCCTTTCTAAAAAGATTGGCGAAAATTCAAAAGGTGATATCGTTATGACCGTCAATTTGAGTTATAACAAAACTACGAAAGAAGATGAGTCTGACTTTGTTTCAACGGCTGTTGGCACTGGTTTACCTCTGACCACTCGGACAGTGCTCATGGGAGAATTATCTACTGAACAAGCTCTTGTAAAAAACAGTGATGATATCAGGGGCCAATTGGTCAAAGCCAACTTGGGTGGGATCAGCCTAGTTAAAAAATGGTTGGCCGTTTATGGGTCTGTTGGAAAAGGTCTTTATTCAACTGATGTTCAGGATCACAGCTATGCATTAATCGGTATCAAGATTTTAACAGATGGATTCGGTAACAACTAGGAGATCAATTTTATGAGCACAACTTTAGAAAACGACCAGCCTGATTTTATCAATAAGCTTCCGCTCATCACAGCTGCCTTCTGGGTCATGAAAATCACGGCGACAACTTTAGGTGAAACTGGGGGCGATTGGTTAGCTCAGACCATGAAGTTTGGTTACCTAGCTAGTACTTTGGTTTTCTTTGCCCTCTTCATTATTGCATTGGCGGCGCAATTGATGTCAAAAAAACATCATCCTTACCTTTACTGGACTGTCATTATTGCAACCAGTACAGCAGGAACCACAATGTCTGATTATATGGATCGCACATTGCAATTGGGTTATACCAAAGGCGCTGCAATTTTGATCACGACTTTACTTTGTATCCTGGCCGCTTGGCGCTTTTTCGTCGGCAATGTTTCGGTTGATAAAATTAAGACAAGACAAGCAGAGTTATTTTATTGGTTCACAATTCTTTTTTCAAATACTTTAGGCACAGCTCTTGGCGATTTTTTATCGGATGATTCAGGATTAGGATTTTTTGGAAGCTGGCTTTTAATCACTGGAATTTTAATTGTAATTTTAGCCGCCGCAAAATTCACTCAATTAAGTAAAGTCTTTTTATTTTGGGTGGCATTTATTTTAACTCGGCCTTTTGGCGCGACCTTTGGCGATGTTCTTACCAAGAGTCATGAAAAAGGCGGTCTGGATTTAGGCACTGGTACGTCTTCGCTAATTTTGCTAGCGATCTTAATTATTGCCATCGAGGTGTCTTACAAAAAGGTAAAGTCTCCGTTAAACAAACCAGCTACGACTTAATATTTGGCTGACCTTACTCGCGTTTTCTTGTCACCGTAAAACCAAAAAGTACAGTGACATGTCCGCTCCTATCCCTGTGATATAATATGGCAAAATGGGCTTTTTTTTAAGGGCAATATTTAGATTCCATTGGTCCCAACGTAATCAAAAACAGAGTGTTCCCTGTTTTGTATTTTGTTGAACTGATTGAAGTCCAATTAATTGCATCAGCACTACGGTAAATTTTTTGATCCGCATTATCTCCGGTGATGGCCACAAACATTTTTGTTTCTGAATTATAGGCCATGACGCCACTCCAAAACCATGGCGCATCAACACCATCAATTTTCGCTCTTGTTTTTATCCAAGTTAAGCCATTTTTACTTTTCCAAGTCATGCCACCGGCCCAGACAATAAGGTCTGTTCCATCAAAAACAATTTTATAAGACCATGATCCACCAATGTCACCATGGTTAATGTCTACCCATGTTTTTCCGTTATCAATAGATCTGGACATATTGCCTTCACCTTTTGAATAATCGAACGCAAGCGATAAAATGACCCCATTGCCTTCTGCAATCGGAGAATTACTAGTTACACCCAATAAACTTTGCTTATTTAAAGTCCAAGATTTTCCTTGATCGTAACTAACAGCTAAAGTTTGATTTCTTGCTGGCGCAAATAATTTATCATTTACACGGGAAATCGATGGATGATCTAGCATATCAGGAATATTTTCAATACTTGCACCATCGATTCTTGTTAAAGTTGTCCCGAAATCAGTTGAGGTATAAAATCCGCCACCTTCTACAGATCGAAAAAAAATATCTTTTCCGGCAGCAATACCACCGCCCCAATTATCGGATTGGATAACAGTCCAATTCACGCCGTCGCGCGATCTTCGTAAAGTTCCGTTATATCCCCAACCGTAAAGCGCATAAAAATAACCGTTTGCAGAATCAACAGCGCGGCCCGATGTTGGCGAATGATCATCAGGCACAGCGTTTAGGTCTGTACGGTTATTGATCCATGTTTGACCATCGTCACAGGACATCATTGATCGCCCCGCATGCCCTGCCGCTAAATAAACTAATTTCATCCCGGCTGGGACTTGAATTTGTGGAGGTTGTGTTGCTGCTGGGCTTGTTGCCGGCGAAGCCCCACCTTCAATCGAAGTACTTGAATTTTCTGCTTTTAAACTAATAGCAGATTGAAATTTTCCACTTGAACAATTTTGAAAAGCAAAAGTATTTACAAACATGAGGCTTACAGCAATTGCGATATGTGCTTTTTTGCTTTTGTGATTGAAAGAAAATAATTTCATAGAAGCCCCCATCAAATAATTATCCAGTTCTGTTTCGGTCACAGAACATCCCCTGTTAATATGTTAGATGTATTTTGTTGAATATATTAAATTTGATGAGCTAAGTATCATTTTAAGACGTCTAAAAAATCGAATGTCTAGAATGTCTTGGATTTTGGATACACTTCCACCATCGAGTGAGTAGAACCGTAGAACCGTAGAACCGAAATTGGATGGGGTGGCAGGACTCGAACCTGCGAATGACAGAATCAAAATCTGTTGTCTTACCAACTTGACGACACCCCAATGGAATCAGAGATCGAAATTAAGGAATTTCATGTCCGAGGGCAAGCGATTCAGCAGCGAAGTTATGGCGCGTCACAACTCTGGTGCCACTAAAAATATGCTTAATTTTTAATCTTCGCCTCGAGAAGAGGGTGCCTTTTGCCTCTGAAGGGGCTCTGCTGGTTCGCCACTTTCGTGCAGTAAATTTTCGTAGGCTTCAAAAACCATATCTTCGATCAAAGCGCGCGTTTCTTGATTTAAGGGGTGAGCTATATCGCGATACTGCCCGTCTTTGCGCTTCTTACTGGGCATGGCGACAAAGAGCCCACTAGGCCCTTGGATGATCTTTAAATCGCGAACCACGAAGCAATCATCGATTGTGATGGAGATATAGGCCTTCAGCCTTTCTTCATTTACGGGGAAGACTTTAACGTCGGTGATTTTCACTTAGCCTCCCTCATGATGCCGTCACAAATGCGTCTTATTAGTTTCCCTCATCTTTCAATGTCGCCCAAGGAATACGCTGAACGTGTCTCATCCTGAAACAAGACCTGCCTAAGCATTCTCTATATAAGACAACTGACGCCTATGTTTCGGTGAATTTTTAAA
>JAYWDA010000138.1:0-1980 GCA_043780105.1 Pseudobdellovibrionaceae bacterium
AGATCCTGAAAGCCACTTGTGGTTTGAAAGTCTATTTCAAAATCAGAAGGTTGCGCTATTTTGTCATATTGCTTCTTTCACTCAACCAAGTATGAAAGCAAACTTTCTTATCGTTCAGCAAATACAAAATTGGGTTTCACAAAGTGGCTTATCAAAGGCCTCAGAGTTTGGTGCAGGAATTGGGAATTTAAGTCTAGCTTTATTGGGGCAGGTTGAGAGTTTAAGAATCTTTGAAAGCGATGCTTTAAGTTTAGAATGCTTAAAGCAAACTCTTGATCAAAGCCGGGAACTGCAAAATCAGCTCTCAAAAATTAATTTCCAAGTTGGCGATCACCAACAAAAAAAGAAAATTGAATTTGAAGGCCAAGAAGTTCTAGTGGTGAACCCACCTAGGTCGGGGCTGATGGGATTTCTTGAAACCTTAAAAGACAGCTCAGAAAAACCGTCTGAGCTGATTTACTTGTCCTGCTCCCCGACCACCTGGAGCACGGACGGGCAAAAATTGAAAGCCTTGGGCTATCAACTTAAAGAAACATTCATTGTGGATCAGTTCCCACAGACGCAGCATTATGAAATTTTAAGTCGTTGGTTATCTTAACGAAAATAGTCGAAGGCCGCAGATTTGTCCGGCAATATCTTTCCCCGTTAAAAAAGATAATATCGGTAAGGTGACCACACCTGTTGCAAGAATTAAAGTCGCGCGGAAAACCACTTTTGAAATAAAATAAGGCCTCTCTTCATCAAAAGGGGCTCCTAAACGAAGATCGCAAGCCCACTCGCCAATAGAGGAACCAAAAAGACCGCGCAGTAAAACCATATAAAACCAAGACGCCGTGAAAAGAACGATGCCCACAAGGCCCTTCGCTCCCAATGAATGTCCCATGACTTGCAGATCTCTAAATACAGAATAAGTCGACGTGTGCATGACTTTAGCAAACACCAAAGAGAATAAGCAACTAACGCCAATCAAAACCAAGGTATCAATAAGTGAAGCCATCCAAGACCAGAAAACCTTCTGACGACCGTTGCGGCGAACGGGCCCACTGCGAAACTCAATTTTTGAATCCCAAGAAAAAGCTGGGATTCTGAAATTTTTTTGAAAATCGTTTAATGCAGAACCCCCTCCGGAAGGGGAAGGGGTTCTAGTTTTTGGATTAATTTCTGGTTGTTGTTGAGTGGTCACTCGCCACCGTTACCGAGCGCCTGGTTCTGGCGCTAATTTCCTTGAACCACCACCGGTTGGTGTTGGAGCGAGCGGCGCTGTGCCTGAGCCTTCAGATGGTGGCACTGGAGCGACCGGCGGATTTTCAACAATAGGTGGTGACGTTGGATTTGGCGTCGGATTCGGATTTGTTGTTCCTGTTGCAGGCACTGTCACCGCCGAAGGAGCTTTATCTAACCACTTGTAAAGTCCGTAACCTAACAGACCAATCAGCGCAACTCCGGCTAAACCGCAGGGTGTTGTTATGCTAGTTGTTCCGTCGTCGTTGTATTTACGACAAAAGCCAGCTTCTTTTTTAGGTGCGACGGGAGCTACAACTTCTTCTTCAGGACCGACAGCTAAGCCTCCGCATTTAGGTGCAACGCCGCCGCCCACTCGGGCGCCATCTGTCGAACAAGCACAGTTTCCGTCATTTGTTGTTGGACAGCCGTCACCTTGCGCACGTTTTTGGGTATCACTTGCGACATCGCGAGGTGGCGCTGTTGGTGCCAATTGCACTTGTTGAACCGCGATATATCTTTTTACAATCGCATTACAAGCCGATTTTTGATCTTCTTTTTTCATAAGGGCTGATGGCTTATTAATTTTTGAATCCATCGACACATTTTTTTCGCCCGCTTCACAAATATCTAAAGCCTCACGAAATGTTTTATCAAGTCCATCTAATTGTTGTTTTACGAAATCGTAATCTTCGGCGGTTTCAGTGCCAATTTCAATTTTGCCTGCTGAATTTTGTTCAGCCGACTTTAAACCATGGC
>JAYWDA010000139.1:0-4966 GCA_043780105.1 Pseudobdellovibrionaceae bacterium
GAAGGAAGAGATGAAGTCAGTCGGAGTTGATATAGGTTCAAGCCATATCAAAGTTGTCGAAGTGCAATCGACTTCCAAAGGCTTTTCCGTTCTTAGTTATCAAGTGCACGCGCTCACTCGCCCACCGGGAACCGATCAAGATATCGAAGTGATTGAATACCTCAGGGATCTTGTCACTCGTTTTGAAGTAAACTCAACAAGATTTAGTTTTGCTATTCGTCAAGACCGAGTCTCTATTAGAAATAAAATTTTTCCTTTTAAGGACCGCTTAAAAATTAATAAGAGTCTACCTTTCGAACTTGAAGAAGATATTCCCTTCTCAAGCGATGCCGCTGTTTTTGATGCTAAAATTATTCAGTACCACGGAAATGCAACAGAGATCTTAGCCTGCGCTGTTCCTAATCAGCATGTTAAAAACTTAGCTCAACTGATTTCTGATGGCGGAATTTCGCCTTACTTGATCAGCACAGAAGCGACAGCCCTCGCAAATACGTTTGAGCGTTGGGATGATGTTCCTCCCCAAAAGCCAACTTTGGATTTAGCGATTGAAGATAGCGTTGATCGCAGAAAGCGGCCGATTTCTATCGTCTTAAATATTGGCCACACGCGGACCTTAGTTTGTGCCTATGAAATGTATCAGCTTGTGGGAGTGAGATCGATTCTTTGGGGTGGCTCACAGATCATTGATGCTATTGCCAAAAAATATAATCTGCCCCCCCGCGATGCTCAGCGAGAGATGGAGCAAAAAGCTTTTATTTTGCCAACCAGGCAAGAAGCCAGCTACGAGGCAAAATTATTTTCTGATTTGATCGCTAAGAATGCTCGCGATCTGGCGCGAGATTTACAATTAGTTCTATTGGAATTTGGCGCCGAATTTAACGGTCAAATTCAACGGGTCGACATGACCGGTGGTGTGTCGCAAATTAAAGGCCTAGGCCCCTTCTTAACACAGCTTTTAGAAGTCCCCGTCAATCGAACACCTGCATTAAATAATTATGCCCAAGTTAATTTTGAAAAAACAGATTATGCGCAAGCCACTTTAGGAATTGCTCTTGGCTTAGCTATTGATTGCCTTCGTAAACCCCGCAATCCAGCTATCAATTTTTTAAAAGGCGAGTTTGCAAGGCAAAGCAATCGCGCCAAGCGTTTCTGGGGAAATTGGGCACCGACCCTGCAGTGGGCCGCAGCTTTAATGGTTGGCTTAATTATTTGGACTGTGGTTCGCAGCCATTTTGCAGACACCATGGAGCAAGCCGCCCGAGCCAATTTAAAGCAACAAGCAAAAAGCGTCGCTGGCCTGACGGGGAAAGCCGCCACAGATAAAAACATTAAAGAATATATTCGGACGACAGCCAAGCAAGCAGATGATCTCAAAAAACTGACTCGCTTAGCCAGTATGAATTCAACTTTAGAAGTTTTAAAAAAAATCAGTGATGCCACCCCTGCTAAATCGGCCATCAGCTTAGATGTTCGAATTTTAAATGTTCAGGATAATATGGTTTTACTAGAAGGCTACTTGGGATCCGCCAAAGAATTAACTCTGCTTCAGCAAGCCCTGACCAATGTTTCTGAAGATGGCCGCGTGACGTTGCAAAAATCAAATCTTGGGCCTTGGAAAAATAAAATTCCTTTTGCACTGGCTTTTCAAGTCGATCGAAATATTCAAAAAGGATCTCAGGAATGAACTTTGAAGATTTGAAAGAACGACTTTTAAGTTCACTGAAGCAAGCCTGGGAAAGTATCCAAGAAAGCAGTGCCTATAATCATTTGCGCGATCGTTTTGAAAATTTAAGTCCCCGCGGACAAAAATCGGTCCTGGCCGCAGCGATCCTCGTGATAGGATTTTTGGTTTTTTCAATGCCCTACGGCTATTGGTCAGAAAGCCAAACTTCTGTAAAAGGCTTTGAAGATCGACGTGATATCGTCCGAAGACTTTTAAAAGCCTCGCGCGACTCGGCTGATATTCCAGATATTCCACAAGCTCCGACACCAGAAGCTTTGCGCACACAAATTGAAAACTACTTAAAAGAAGTGCAACTGATTCCTGAACAAATTAAATCTGTCGATGTTGTTCCAGGTGACTCGAAATTAATTCCGACCAACATGGCGCAGGGCTCTGTCGCCGTGAATTTAGCAAAATTAAATTTAAGACAAGTTTTAGATATCGGCTACAAACTAAAAACCCTGAGCCCCAGTGTAAAAATGACGGGACTTCAAATGTTTCCCGATAAACAGGACGCTAGATATTTTGATGTGGTCTTTAAATTAGTTTCGTTAGCTGTTCCGCAAGTCGCTCCGCCGCCCGCCCCAGAGCCTGAAGCTCCTCCGACCAAGAAGCCAGGCTTTCGAAAAAGTCCAAGCGCCAAGGGTAAAGTCAAAGAGGGCGACGAGTGATCGAAAAGCTGCTTCAATTTTTAAAAGCGATCAAAAATAACTGGGGAAAGTTCATCCTCTTTTTGGTATTTGTTTTAGTTTTTGTTTTTGTCCTTTTTCCCTTTGATGACCTTGGTGATTTGGTTTCTTCACAAGTGGCAAAACTTACAAATAATAGTATTTACGTGCGCTTTGATAAAATGGGCATCAGCATTGTTCCCCAGCCAGGCATGCAGCTCAAACAAGTTTATATTGAGACGACTAATTTAGCTCCTTTGTCCGCGCAAGAATTAACTTTGTCGCCGTCGATCCCGGGACTGCTTTCGCAAAAGCCCTTCGGTCATTTTAGCGCGCATGGTTTTATGAAAGGCTCTGTCGAAGTTAAAGTCGGCAGCGGCAAAAGGTCCGATAATAATGTCGAGCGCTATCAACTGGATGTGAATTTAGCCAACTTAAATCTGATTGAGATTCGCAGACTTGTGAATCTGCCCGTTCTTTTGCGCGGACAAATTTCGATGGACCTTACAAATGGCCAAATTGATCCATCGTTTACGGAGCAGCCTGAGGGCGATATTGTTTTAAAAGTTGATAAATTCGACCTGCCCGCTTCGAATTTACAAACGCCCATGGGTGGCCTCACTTTGCCTGAACTTAAATTAGGACAAATATTAATCAAAGGCCGCTTATCAGGCGGTCGGATTAATATTATTGATGGAATTATTGGCCGCGAAGGGGACGAGATTTTCGGCCATGTAAAAGGCAATCTCGGGTTGATCATCATGAATAATGGCGGGATTTTAACGCCCCAACTGGGCGCATACACCTTTGATATCGATCTAAAAGTAAAACGTAGTTTCCAAGATAAGGCCGCTTTGTTTCTTAGCTTCATCGATAGCTATAAGACTCAACTCCCCGATGGGGGCCAGTACCGAATCAAAGTCTCTGGCGCTAACTTTATGATGCCGCCCTCAATGGGAGCCTTGCGTTAAAAGGCATTCAGGGTCCGCCCTTAGGACCTCAGTTTTTTAAAGACTTCCAATGGCTTAGCGTAGAGCTTGAACCAAAGCTTGCAAACCTCATCAATCACTTGGAAGTCCTTGATTGACTTCCTTACAGCCTATAACAAGAATCCTTTTGAATTGGAGGGAATACATATGTCTGGAATTAATAAAGTCATCCTCGTTGGCCGTTTGGGTGCAGATCCTGAAGTGAAAACCATCGCTCAGGGCTCAACTGTTGCGAGTTTGAATTTAGCGACCAGTGAAACTTGGAATGATAAAAATGGTCAGCGCCAAGAAAAAACTGAATGGCACCGGATTGTCGTTTGGGGAAAATTAGCTGAAATTTGCGGTAAGCACTTAACTAAAGGTCGTCAGATCTATGTTGAAGGTCGTCTGCAAACTCGCCAATGGGACGATAAGCAAGGCCAAAAAAGATACACGACTGAGATCGTAGCAACGACTGTTCAGTTCTTGGGTGCCCAAGGCGAACAGCGCGCTGGCAGCCCTTCTCAAGGTGCGCAGAGCACAGGTGGCGATAACTTCCAAGATTTTGGTCCGGAGCCTAGCTTTGATTCTTCAGAAGAAATTCCGTTCTAAGAATTTAAATGTTTTAAATTTTAAATTTTTTAAAAAAGCTCTTCGCAAGAAGGGCTTTTCTTTTTTTAGAAAACCCGCCACACTATCTTATGCGTTGGATGACTGTTTTTCTTCTTACTGCCGGGCTTTTTTCTTGCACTGTTTACAGCTCTGCCGGGCGCAAAGACTTTGAAACCAAATCCCCTGATTACGTAAAAACTTTGGCCTTTGTCGGATGCGATCCCATTGAACAAAAAGACTATGACGAAGGCTTTTTAGACAGTTTTTCCAGCCGCAGCTTTTATAAGACCGAGAACTTTTGGGTGGCAGAAGACCTTTCTAGTGCAACGCCAGTAGTTCAAGTGGTGGATCATAAAAAGGAAAAAGTCTGTACTTATCAGTATAACGATTCATCAGCATGGCAGACAAACAAAGCTTATTTCATCGAACATCTCCAGTAATTCCTGGACAGAGATAACCCGCATCTACCAAACTAAACCCTGTGTTGATACGAGCTTTCTTATTTATCGCATTTATTTTTTCAAGCCCGGCCTTTGCGGCCACCATCCAAAGTATTAAAAGTGAAAAAATGCTGATCACCCTGAACGGGCAAAACGTGCAGGTCGGCGAGCGTTTTTTTGTGCTTAATGGCGATGGTAAAAAAAAGGCTCTGATTCGTATCCGGCAAGTTAAAGAGGACCGCGCCATTGCCGAACTGATCAAAGGCCAAGTGCAGGTCGGCTTTAAGTTATCCAACACGCCCTCTTCTGCCTCTTCACCTTCTTCAACAGTGGCAAGCCCGACGCGAAAGTCCTACACTCGGGCGAATGCTCAAGCCGGTAACTCGTGGGGTGTCCTGGGAAGCCTTTTACAAAGTGATATGCAAGTCAGCTTTATTCCTGCAAGCACCAGCACAAAAACCTCTGTCGCCATGAAGGGCACAAGCTATGGAGTTTTAGGCTTTTACGATTATACTCTTTCCCCCGAGATTCAGCTTCGAGCCTTGGGCGGCCTTG
>JAYWDA010000140.1:0-2599 GCA_043780105.1 Pseudobdellovibrionaceae bacterium
TTTACCTCGGCAAACAGCGCTTTTGAAATATTTTTTGAGTAAGGGTAAATGGCACCTGCTAAAAACCAAGCCTGAAAAGTCACAGGAACTATATATTCCCGCTGGTCGCTATAAACCCCCATCATGCGATGAAAGTCTTCAACAACGTGGCTGGAATAATTTTCCACTTGAGCTGAGTTTTTATCGTGCAGTGCCACATATAAAGATTTTAAACGACTAGCGAACGATCTTTCCTGACTTGAGTCGCAGGCCTCTTTCGAGCATGAATCTAATAACTCCGTGATCGAAGTTTCAGGACGATCGAAATTAGTTTTGAATATTTCTGCTATATGTTTTGGTTTATTCAAGATGGCAATTTTATTAACATCGACGGAAGTTCCGCTGATTTGATTCTTAGAATGAACACAGCCAGAAAATAAGTTTGTAAGTAAAAGGCAAAAAACCAAGAAGTATTTCAAAGGACTTTTCCTTGTGGTTTAAGAATTCCAATTTTTCCAACTCGCGATGGAAGTTCATGATTTACTTTTTGGGACACCCACGGATTCATGTCCACTAAACTTTGCAGATTCAGCCCAGTTTTAACTTTCATGCCTTGAAACATATAAACAACATCTTCTGTCGCTACATTGCCAGTCGCACCGGGTGCATAAGGGCAACCACCTAAGCCGCCCAGGCTTGAATCAAATGTTCGCACACCCAATTGATAAGCCCGTTCGATATTGGCCAAGGCCTGTCCCCGCGTATCATGAAAATGCCCTGCAATATTTTTAAGCGGTACTTTTATTTTTAATTTTTTTAATAAACTTTCAACCTGCCCGACATGGGCAACACCGATCGTATCACCAATCGAAATTTCATAAGCACCCATTTTAAACATTCGATGTGCTAGCTTTACCACCCGAGCCTCAGGCACCGGTCCTTCAAAGGGACAACCAAAGCAAACGCTTAAGTAGCCACGAACTTTAATTTTATGCTTTTTTGCCAGCGCCATCACTGGCAAAAATCGCGCAAAACTTTCTTCAATGCTGCAGTTAATATTTTTTTTTGAAAAAGATTCTGAACAAGCGGCAAAAATGGCAATTTCTTTAATTCCAGTTGCCAAGGCATCTTGAAAACCGTGCTCATTGGGAACTAAGGCAGAAAAAATAATATTTTTCGAAATCTGACCCTTTTTTTGCAAATTTAAAACAGCGGTGACAACTTCTTTACTGCCGGCCATTTGGGGAACCCAATCGGACCGAACAAAGGCGCCTAGCTCGATTCGACGTGCCCCTGCCTTAGCCAATCGCACAGCCATTTCAATCCGAGTCGCAACGTCGATCAAAGTTTTTTCGTTCTGAAGTCCATCGCGCAAACCCATTTCGACAAGATTTATTTTATCTGCCATGTGCTTAAACTCCTGGCTTTATCTTGATAAGAGTTTTTCCCAACGGCACCTGGTCCCCGACTTGAACATCGACTTTCTGAATCAAGCCGTCGATTTCTGCTTTTAAAGTATATTCCATTTTCATGGCTTCCATCACAACCAGCGGGTCGCCTTTGACCGTCGGCTGATTTTCTTTCACAAAAATTTTCGTGATTTTACCTGGCATCGGCGCTTTGACTGTATCCGAGCTAATGGTTGTCCCTTTACGGCCCGAGTTTTTTCGACCTGAGCTATTTTCCACAACAAAAGTTTTCCCGTTAAAATGAACCCACAGTTGCTGTTGCAGCCATTGCGCATTTACCTTTACTTTTTTGCCAGCGATCTCTAACCAGACTTGCACTATGGACCGCCCTTCGGCGGCGCTACGAAATGGGACCATGGCGAAGGCGCTTGAGCCGCCACAGAACCTGAGAAATAATTTTTTGATTGAGCGACTGGAAGAACTTGATCAAAGATTTTCTTTTCAAAATCGGTGATTTTTTCTTCCGCCAAAGACTGGCTAAAATATTTTTCAATAAAACCTGTTGTCATTGTGCCTTTAATAAACTCGGGATGACTTAAAATTTGAATTAAATAAGGAATATTTGTCCGCACGCCAAAAATCACTGAATCCTGAAGGACCCGAATTGTTTTTTGAATACAACGAGAGCGATTTTCATCCCACGTGATCACTTTCGCGATCATCGGATCGTAATACGAAGTGATTTCATCATTTTCTTCAAAGCCATATTCAAAACGACGTCCCGGTCCATCCGGCCACATCACTGTACCAAGGACACCGGTGCTAGGCATGCCCCCTAAATAAGGATTTTCAGCATACAATCGACATTCGATCGAATGCCCTCGCGGAGCGCGGATTTTATGAGAATCAAAAACATATTCGCCAGCCGCTGTTAAAATTTGTGCTTTTACTAAATCCACACCCATTACAAGTTCCGTCACGGGGTGTTCCACTTGCAATCTCGTGTTCACTTCAAGCAAATAAAATTTATCGTCTTGCAGTAAAAATTCAACGGTGCCGGCACCTTTGTAACGACCTAGTTCGCCAATGGTCACGGCCACCTGGCCCATCTCCCTGCGTAAATCATCGGTCAGAGAAGGAGACAAGGCCTCTTCAATAATTTTTTGATGACGCCTTTGAATGGAGCATTCTCGGTCAAACAAATGCACCAC
>JAYWDA010000141.1:0-1523 GCA_043780105.1 Pseudobdellovibrionaceae bacterium
CGTCGGCGAAATCGAAGCGAAGTTTTGTCCGTAAAAAAAAAGGAGCCTTGAGTGAAACATTTAATTCATAAACTATTATTTTTTCTTGTCGTTATTCCAACGGTTCTTTCATTCAATAACTGTTCGGGTGGATTTAAATCTGCTGAATTAGGCCCCAATGTGAACGACTTATTAATTGGCACTATTCCTCTGGCATCAATTTCATCGCGGGGATCATTTAGTTGTGACCCCTCACAGGTGGCGTTGACCCCTGCCCTGAAGATGACAAACCGCGAGTACCGGGCGACTTTGTTTGGTTTGCTAGATGATTTTTCTGGCACAGTGGGGCCCATCAGTGCAGATGGGACGTTGCAAAACTTGGCCAATAATTTAACTTCTGACCTGATCAGCGCTGGCCGCGCTACTTTTAAGGAGCAACCGTTCCTGTTGAATCAATTGATGGTCACCGGCTATTTTGATATGGCTTTCAGAGCTGGCGCACTGTTAGCCACGGCTCCTGGATTGTCAAAATACCCAAACACCAACGGCTGTCTTGGCACGGCCACGGTCACCCAATCTTGCCATCAATTATTTGTCAAAGAGCTTTCATCGCGGGCCTTCCGGACGCCTATTTCCACGGTGGACGCAAACGCTTTAGCTTTAAAAATTTGGGACGCGACCCTTTCTAAATCAGATTTACTTCTGTCAACCTTTACAACAATCACGCAGATGCCAGAGTTTTTATATAAGGTTTACGATCAGGGAACGCCCTCTCCTCGCGGAGCCCGCATATTAAATTTAACGGCTTTCGAATTGGCCACGAAGCTTTCATTCTTTTTAGTTGGAAAACTTCCAGACTCTACTCTGGCCAATTTAGCAAAATCAGGCCAAATTTTAGATCCAACCATTTTAAGTCAGCAAATCGATCGCTTGCTGTTACAGCCTGGGGCTCAGGATATGATCAAACGGCTTTTTAAAGAGACCTATGGCTACGACCGCTTCGGCAGTTTTTCTTACAGCCCTGATTTTTTGAATGGCCTTGATACAACCAATTTACCAACAGCTATGACTCAAGAACTTGATCAGTATTTTGTCGACACAGTCTTAACCAATAAAGGGACATTCGAAAATATCATGACCTCCCAGCAATCTAATATTACCAATAGCAGCCTTGCTCAAATTTATGGACTGGGCACAGCCTCAGGACCCGTGACTTTGCCGGCGGATCGCGCTGGTTTTATGAGCCGAGCCGCTTTTATGTCGCGAAAACCTGGAAATTACACTTCGCCGGTAAAAAGAGGCCTGGCGGTTCTTGAGTCAGTTCTTTGCGAAAAAATTGGCGACCCTCCCCCGAATGCACCCACTTCAGTGTCTGAAGTTCAGCTGGTGAACCAGTATCAATCGACCCGGCAGCGCTACGAGCACCTGACATTGGTGCCAGGAACAAGCTGTATTTACTGTCACTCGCGGATTAATAGTTTGGGCTTTGCATTTGAAGGCTATGACAGTATTGGCCGAAGGCGAAATCAAGAAAGTATTTTTAC